>JANMZN010000486.1:0-7120 GCA_031383285.1 Segetibacter sp. | reverse complement strand
CTCCTGCTTTAGTGGGCCTACATTGGTGCGGATAAAAAGTGTCTTATTAACAATCTGAATTTTGTCGGTGTACTTGGCTATCGTTTTGCCCATCATTGTTTCCCAAATCTGCTCAATCTTTAGGGATTGAATGCCTGTATTCAACCTGCTTTTTTTTAGAAATTTATTGATGGCATCGCCTATGGATATTTCGGACATAAGGCAAAGATATAGTACAGATTAGCGTGAATGGTTTTTGTTTTTTTAGTTCAAATCAATCTCAGGAATGGAATACTTGAAATTATTTTTTTAAATGATAAGAAATTGAGGATACTTTTTGACTTAATAATTAAATTAATTTTGGGCTTAAACAATTTAGTTTAATTTGTGTTTGAATTACAAATGTGCTAAATCTTTATTTATGAAAAGAAAATCTACTTATTTTATTTGCAGTGTCATTTTAATAGCTATTTCTGGCGTAGCGGGAATTCAATTTTCAGGAGCACCCCCAACTGGCTTTACAGGAGCTACAGGAAGTAATTGTACAAATTGTCATGGTGGAACAGTAAATTCTGGAGGCGGAAATGTATCTGTGACAGGATTACCCGCTACTCTTTTTACTCCCGGACAAGCCTATGATTTCAATCTTACCATTTCACATGGTGCTGCAGATAGAAAGCGATGGGGATTTAGCATTGCCGCTATTAATTCGGTAGGTCAAAATGTTGGTTCATTTAGTAGTACAAACCCCAGCGCAGCACCAAATGGTTCAGAACTTAGTCATTTAGGGGCAGTTACAACAGGTTCTCAGTCTTCATTTACCTATAATAACCTAAAATGGACTGCTCCGGTTAGCCCGGGACCCAATGACAATACAGTTAGATTTTTTTATGTAGGCAATGCTGCGAATGGTAGCAGCAGTAGTGGTGATTTCATTTACACAGGTAATACTCAGATTGTTTTACCTATTACGTTAGAATCCTTTAATGCATCGGTCAAAGGAAATGCTGTGATGCTTGCTTGGAAGACAGCTAGTGAAAGCAATAGCGACTTTTTTGAAATTGAGAAAAGTGCCGATCAGTTAAATTTTATCAAAGTAAACAGGGTGCAGGCTGCAGGCAATAGCAATGAGTTGAGGAGTTATAATTTTACCGACGATAAGGTTGTATTTTTTGATAAGCCTGTTTATTACAGGTTGGCCTTGGTGGATAAAGACGGAAAAAGAAAGTATTCTAAGGTGATAAGTGCCGTTGTGAAATCGACGAATACATTTGTGAAAAGTGTTTATCCAAACGGGCTAAAAGCTGGGAATAATCTTTTTGCAAACATTGTTTCAGATAGGGAACAAATTATTACAATTGAGTTAATTAGTTTTACAGGTGCCAGGGTAAAACAAATACAAAGGGCATTATTAGCAGGCGAAAACACCGTTCAGATTCCGGTGAATAAATTTACTGCACAAGGATTGTATAGCCTTGTAGTTAGGACAGAATCTGGAACGCAACAAATTCCTGTGTTAATCCAACCATAGTGTTCTGTAAATATTTTTTTGAGAAGGCCGCATGTTGAAATGCGGTCTTTTTTTATAACTATATTTTCTATAATTTTTCGGCGTATTGGATATTGATGATGTTTTTTTATCAATATCTGCGGTAAAAAACAAGTAGTATGAACCTAGCAGAATCTATTGAAACAGCGGCCGACTCTGCTTGGGAGCAACCTGTCAACTGATAAATTGATGACCGACAAAAATGTCATTCAATTGGGTTGCCATTCGTGTATTCCCATTGTTATTTTTTGAGGTCATTATACCTTTAAAAACGCATTTATGAACTTCTTTTTTCTTGTCTCTGCAAGACCATTATTATTTCTAAGTTTGCTTATCAAATTGGCAAGGTGTCCATCAATGGCATTTGTAGTTTTGGTTATTTTTAAGTGTATGTAATCATACCATGTAAAGAGCCATGGCAAGTTAGTTACGAGGGTTCTAAAAGCACTTCTTAGCTTTCTATGAACGTGCCTGTTTTTACCGCATTGGTCTTTTTCTCTCGTTCAAAAATGTTTCCCATTTGTTGTGCCAAGAACCCAATGCTCCAACAAAACTTTCTTTGTCAGTCCTTACCAAAAACAATAATAGATACTACAACTCTTTACTGGCCTGCATTTTCGGCTTTTTTGTCAAGTACCTCCTTACAATTGCTACCTGGTGAAAGTTGCACATCTGAATCGGAATATTGTTTGCAATTTGCAATAAACCATTGCGACCATCACACACTATCGCAAGTATCTTCACTTCTCGTTTGGCTATTTCTTCTAAGCCTCACATGTAAAGGTTTTTAGTCTCTTGAAGAACATATGGATGATACAAAATTTGGGCTCACTCAAGCAGTCTTTAAACCATTTCCCCTCGCTTCCTGCCAAAGTAGTTAGTGTTTCATCACAACTATGATATTTGCATGAATTGTGGTGTCTCTATGAACCCCAACACTACCTATTTTTTGCTGCTTTGTTTTAACCGAACAACGATAAGGTATTGCCAGTTGTTGATAGGTTTGCCTCCCTTCAAAATGAGCTAGCCAAATAGTTGGTAAATTAATCCTGTATCCTCTTTTAAACCGACATCCGCAACCAGCACATTTATACTGTTGAACACCTTTATCAAACCCATCTTTGGTAATAATTTTACAAGCACATTAAAAGCCCTTTTTTATTCATCGCCTTTCATTTCCGGAAACTAAATCCAGTAATGTTTCCAGCAATTTTTAGCACCATAAATGTCCAATAACTATAAACCCACAATTATTTTTTAAATGCAAATCACAAAAAAGAGGCTGCCCTTTTGAGGCAGCCTCTTTAAATTTAAAAATAAAGCATTATTTATTTACAACAAGTCTTTTGCTAATCAATTGACCATTAACCATAGTTTGAATTGTATAAATTCCTGAAGGCATATTTGTCTCTGCATTCATTTGTACAATATTGGTTCCAGGTATTAGATTTAGGTTCTTGCTCATCACACTTCTTCCTTTTGGATCCACTATCCAGATAGTTGCAAATCCTTTCTTTTCAGCACTAATATTAAGTGTGAAATTTTTAACTGTAGGATTAGGGTAAACTGATACTTTGTTGACTGTAAATCCTTCTACTGCATCACCTATGAGTGCTACTTTACAATTTGCATTTACTTTCAACCCTATATCTAAGGTAGAATTACTATTATTATCATCGCCATCAGTTGTAGGTTCTGTGCCTGAAGCAAGCGAAATAGCATTTGTAAATACCTCACCGGCTGCTAATCTAACTGCATTGTTGTCATTGTCAATATCATTATTAGGAGTTGTATTACCTATTCCTATAAAATCATATCCGACACTCAATACGACACCAACTATATAATTGCTAGCAGAAAGGCTTATAAATTTATAACTGCCATCACTACCAGAAACAGTAGATGAAATAGCTATACCATCAGGAATGTTATCTCCATTAGTATCTCTATAAAGATTAACGACCAAGCCCGGTACACCAGGTTCAGTCAGGTCTCTAGTTCCATTTCCATTTAAGTCAATAAATACTAGATTTCCAACACTATTAACCATTGGCGCACCGAAACCAGCATCCACTGTAAAGTCACTTATGCTAGCTGCAATAGTTACATTAACTGAACCATTAACTGGATCACTGTCTTTTCTGTCATCACCAGGAACATTACTTATTGTTGGTGTAAATCCTGAAGGAGTTGTGAAAGTGATTTTATAAGTATCTGGTCCAAGATTTTTGAAATCATAGTAACCATCTTGGCCATTAAAGGTTAATGTGGTTGTAGTTGCCATTCTACCATCAGCAAATGTTATCATAACTGTTTGACCATTGAGCCCTGGTTCTCCAGTTTCCTGAATACCGTTGCCATTAAGGTCATTCCATACAAAGTCTCCAATGAATGAGGTGCCACAAAGTGCCAAATCAAATGTAAGATTGCTATTGTTGCCATCACCATCATTTATAGGCTCTCCACCTTCAGTTAAAGTGATAGCATTGGAGAATACGTTGCCATTTACAAAATTGACTGCATTGTTATCATTGTCCACATTGTTGTCAGGGAATGGACTTGTAGCCTGAGTAGATGTGTTTGGAGATAATTGGTATCCAGCAAGCATTGGAATAGAGGCTATATATCGTCCTGCCGGCAATAGGGAAAAAGTATAATATCCACTTAAACTTGTTACAGTTGTTCTTATTGCAGGACCGTCAGGAAGATTGTCATTGTTATTATCAGTAAACAAACTAACTGTAACGCCACCTATTCCAGGTTCGTTGGAGTCTCTTCTTCCGTCTCCATCAAAATCATTCCATACTGTGTTGCCAACTCTTAGTAAACCTCTCTTAAAGAAGCCTGCATCAATAGTGAAATTGCTGACATTGGCTACTAAGGTAACTGTTACAGAACCCGCTACCGGATCGCTGTCTTTAGTATCATCACCACCTACATTTGGAGGGCTTGGAAATAATCCTGTAGGAGTTGTAAAAGTAATAGTATATGTATCAGGCCCTAGATTTTTGAAGTCATAGTAGCCGTCATTACCATTAAAGGTAGTTGTAGTAGTTGTGGCAGTTGTGCCATCAGAAAATGTGATCATCACTATTGCTCCATTAATTCCTGGTTCACCTGCATCCTGAATTCCATTGGCGTTAAGGTCATTCCATACAAAATCTCCAATGAAAGCATTTCCGCACATTGCCATATCTAAAGTTAGGTTGCCATTAAAACCATCACCATCTGTTGTTGGTTCTCCTTCAACTGAAAGGGTAATTGAATTACTAAAGATTAAACCACCAATAAGATTTACACCATTGTTGTCATTGTCAACATCATTGTCTGGATTAGGGCTTGTTGCTTGTGTTGAAGTATTAGGACTTTGTTGATATCCAGCTAATAATGGGATAGCAACAATATATTTGCCCGGTGCCAAATTGCTGAAAGAATAGAAACCTTGAGTATTTGTACTTGTTGTAGACAAAGCAAACTCTGTGTCTCTCATATTGTCTCCGTTGTTGTCTGTATATAAGAATACAGTAACATTGCCGATTCCTGGTTCATTAGAGTCTCTCCTACCATCTCCATCATAATCATTCCAGACAAAATTTCCCAGATTAAGTAATTTAGGATAGAGTGCAATGTCTAAGGATTGATTACCATTGTTGTCATCGCCATCATTGGTTGGTTCTGTAAAATTAGTGAGCGTGATTGATAAAGATCTGATTTCTGTACCAACAAGATTTACACCATTGTTGTCATTATCTACATCATTATCCGGATCAGTTGAAGACGCTGGTCCTTGGCTATATCCTGCAGGTATCATTACACCTACAATATAGTTGCCTTGGGCCAGATTTGAGAAATTATACACGCCATTGAAGTCAGTAGTTGTGGTTGCAACTGCGGGACCATCAGCTATGTTGTCGTTGTTTGCGTCAACGTATAAGTTAACTGTAGCGTTAGAGACCGGTGGTTCAGATGCTTCTTTAATTCCATTTCCGTTGTTATCAACCCAAACCGCGTTTCCAAGTTTTAGGTTTACAACTTCTGAGACACAAATATCATCGATTGCTACAAAAAACAATCCTTTCTTAGGATCCCTAATAGACAATTCTATATTGGTAACTCCTACTGGTACAGTAAATCTTCCACAAATAGAAGTCCAGTTAAAGGTGACCCTTCCGGTACCTAGCTCTTGACCATTTGCATAAATTCCAAGAATATACTCTGCACCATTTCCGAGATTTTTAAGCAAAGAAACATAAGTGCAGAAGTCATACGTTTTGCCTGGTACAACAGCAATGTTTGCGTACCATACACGATCATTTTCATTGTTGCTAGTGTGTGCAGCAAGGAAATAATTGCCTGTCCGAGGGGTGATGTTTAAATATCCACCGCCACCTAACTGGTTTACATTGTTTACTATTTGGTATGAACCATTACGAGGCAAACCGTGGAAAAGATCTGAACCTCCAGTATTGAATGTACCTGTTTCAAATCCTTCGCCAATAGCACTATTTGGGCAACCACCTGGGTTTGTAATTTTCTTAGTAGTTAAAGCAAAGTCTAACGTAAGATTACCATTATTGCCGTCTCCATCATTAGTAGGCTCTGTTCCAATGGCAAGGGTTATGAAACCACTGAAAAACTCTCCATTTATTTCACTTAGGCCATTATTGTCATTATCAATATCATCATCAGGCGATTTGTCAGCGAATGGTATGTTAATATAACCTGTTGGAATGGTTACCCCAACAATATATTTACCAGGTACTAAATCAATAAATGAATAGTTTCCTGTACCAGAAGTAATCGTATTGGCTATAGCAGGTCCATCAGGTATTGTATCTGCATTGTCATCTTTATACAATTTTACCACAATCCCGCCAATACCATTCTCACCGCTTTCCTTTATTCCATTCTCATTGGTATCGAGCCATACCTGGTTTCCGAGTGTAAGTACATTTATGGAAGGACAAAGTGCAATATCTAATGATTGATTTCCGTTATTGTCATCGCCATCATTGGTTGGCTCTGTAAATTGAGACAAAGTTATTGCCAAAGATCTTACTTCACTACCTGGTTGATTTGCACCTATATAAGTAACTCCATTGTTGTCATTGTCAATGTCATTATCTGGATCCACTGAAGAAACCGGACCTCTGCTGTAACCCGCAGGAATAATAACTCCAACAATATAGTTGCCAGAATTTAAACCGGTAAATGAATAGTTTCCACTACTGTTGGTGGTTGTAGAAGCTATAGATGCACCATCAGCAATATTATCATTATTAGCATCTGCGTATAAATAAACGATTGCATTGGGAACACCTGGTTCGCTTGCTTCTTTTATATTGTTGCCATTCACATCTAGCCAAACTAAATTTCCTAAAACCAAGCTATTTGATAGCGGACACATTGCAATGTCAAGGGTCAAATTACCATTGCTATCATCACCATCATATATTGACAACGATAATAATGGAGTAAACCTTGTTGGAACAAATCAACCAGGCAGCGAAGTGAGATCTAATTCTATTACCCTGTCTCAATTTACAGAGCCAATAAATGATGGTGATGATAGCAATGGTAATTTGACCCTTG
>JANMZN010000451.1:0-3359 GCA_031383285.1 Segetibacter sp. | reverse complement strand
GGTAACGCTTGAATGGCGCAATGGAATAATTGTAGGAGATGAGCCTATTGCAATTGGAGGAAAGGACTTAGGCCCCGACCCTTACACCTTATTCCTTTCTGCTTTGGCAGCTTGTACTTTATCAACGTTGCGCATGTACATAGATAGAAAAGGATGGGATATCCCGGAAATTTCTGTTAATGTCAATATGTATCAAACCGCAAATGAAATATTGACAACCAACATTGTCAGAGCTATTCATTTTGACAGTACTGTTTCCCCTGATCAGGAAGAAAGGTTATTATTGATTGCCAAAAAATGCCCGATATCCAAAATTTTGGAAAACAGCATTGCCATAAACACAACAATATAGGTATGGAAATTTTGCAAAAAGATGATGGGAAAAAAGGGATGTTTTATGTAGCGCAGGACAATAATGTACTTGCCGAAATGACTTATGTATGGGTTGGTAGCGATAGGATCATCATTGATCATACAGAGGTGGACAATGTACTATCAGGTAAGGGAGTGGGCAAACAATTGGTTACAAAAGCTGTGGAATTTGCAAGGGAAAAGGGGATTAAAATAATACCTTTATGTCCATTTGCTAAAAGTGTTTTTGATAAAGTAAAAGAGTTTAAGGACGTACTATAAATTTAAAACAACATGGATAAGAATAATCTAACCAAGGAGTATTCCAACGGCGAAACTACTGTTGTATGGCAATCCGGCGAGTGTATTCACTCCGGTAATTGTGTTCGAAATTTATCATCAGTATTTCAACCAAAAGAACAACCCTGGATAAAAATGGAAAATGCAACTACAGCAGAAATTATTGCGGCTGTTGGTAAATGCCCTTCGGGTGCATTGAGTATAAAATTAACTGATTGAAATTGAAGTTCTTCTGCCATTTGAAAAGGAGAAAGGTGAGTAGTTAAAGGTATTTGTTGGACTTTAAAGTTGAAATGATTTACAGGTGAAAACACCTACAAAGACAGAAAGGAAAAGTCAGTGATAAAAGGTATTTATTGATGTCTTATGTTTGAATACTCTGAAGATGAAAATTTCTACAAAGTCGAAACAATAAATTACTTTTTGAAAACAAATTTACTTTATTGAATCAAGTTTCATAAAACCAATCACTCAATCAAACTAGTTTCTTTTTGTATTTTTTTTATACCATCAAACAAATGATCAAGATCTGCCTGACTGTTGAATCCATTGATGGAATAGCGCATGAATACCTGACTACCAAGCCGCATAATGGGTATCTCGATCTTATATTTTTCAAATAAATATCGTTGTAGTTTTTCGGGTTCTTTTGTTTTTATGGGTGCGCTGTACAACTGTAAAATGAAATCATCATTGATCGGTGCAATAGGTACAGCACCTAACAAATCGCAAAGGGTGGAAGCATTAGCCTGTACTAATTTTTTACATTCATCGGCTACTGTCCACCAATCATATGTTTGCATAAATTCAATAGCAGTAGGGATGGTTAAAAAGGCCGAATAATCACGGGTGCCATTCATTTGGTGGTAATCAAGAAAGGTGGACGCAGAAGGGAAAAGGGCATTGTAGCCCCAACTAACAATCAGCGGATCAATCATAGATTGGATTTCTTTTTTCGCATACAAAAACGAACTTCCCTTTGGGGTCATCATCCATTTGTGGCATGCGCCAACATAGATATCAAAAGGTGATTCCTTTAAATTTAGAGGGAGTTGTGCAGGGGCGTGGGCACCATCCACAAAAGTCACAATGCCTCTTGCTTTTGCTGCAGTACATATCTCTTCTACCGGCAACCGAAGTCCTGTACTGCTAGTAATATGGCTGATGAAAATTAGTTTTGTTTTGGTAGTTATGCTATTTAGAAATGCAGAAACAATTGCTTCTTTTGATTGTATAGGTAAGGCAATAGGTTGCTTCACATACTTTGCCCCGGCCTTATCACAATAGTACTGCCATGTTTTATCGCAGGCGCCATATTCTATATCGGTAGTCAGTATTTCATCTCCGGGTTTCAAGTTCATACTTTTGGCAACTGCATTCACCGCATACGAAGGGTTGGTTACATAGACAATGTCATCTTTGTCGCATTGTACAAAATTGCCCAAAGCTAATCTTGCTGCTTCCAGGTATTTCAATCCATTGTGAGTAATAAACTGAACCGGTTCTTGTTCAAGTTCTAACTGTAGTTGCTGATACTTTTCAAATATTGGCTTCGGACATGCACCAAAAGAACCAAAGTTGAGGTAGGTTATATCTTCTCTTAGTAAAAATAAATGTCGGAGGTTTTGCATAGTTAAATGTAGGGGAAAGTTTTTGAATTGGGAAAATCGTTGCAAGTTTACAAACAATTGTATTATTGCTGTAAATATTGGTAAAATGGATGGAACGATAAGGGCTGAAATAAAACCGGGCATGTTGGTGAATATTGTTTTGAAAGAAGATCAGCGCAGCGGAGCACTTACAGAAGGAATAGTGAAAGATTTGCTTACGAGTGCACCACGGCATCATCGGGGTATAAAAGTGAGATTGGAAGATGGGCATGTGGGCAGGGTTCAGGAAATATTGGATGCGGACATTGAATAAGATGCATAAACTGTTTGCTTAGTCCCCTCAGAATTAATGCGAGTCGATGTTTTGCCTGATTAAGCATGTTGTATTTTATGCTGCTTTAATTCTGGGAAATATTGCTATTAGTTTAACAATTATAAAGTATGGTAAAAGCTATCATCGTTTATAACATCTGCTGATAGCTACTGTAGAATTTGAAATAATACAGTAGGTTAATAAGAAATACGGGTGGTTAGATAATAAAAGCAATTCTCTACAATTAATTGTAAAGAAAATCTCTACTTGCTCTTAAGAAAATTGCTTAACAACGCGAACAATTTTACCGGTTCTTCTACTTGTGGGTTGTGTCCTGAATTTTCAAACATTACAAACTTAGCCTGCGGACAATACTGTTTGTATTTAATCATCATTTCGGGAACCGCTACTCTATCGTACCTGCCACCATATATGAGTATCGGTATAGTAAGGTTTTTTAACTGGGCCCGAAAGTCGAAATTACCTATATCATTACCTACAATAAAATCACCGTCTTTACCCACCAATTGGAAATATAGTTTTGTATTCATCGGATTTGGGTAGGCTTTGCTTTTCTTCGGCTTAAAGTTATCCGGATTGTAAGCATATAAAAATCCATAAGGAACCCTTCCATAAATTTCCTTGTGAATTTCATCGCTTGATACAGCACCTGCTTCTCTTATTTTCATTAGCGCTTCCCATACTTCGGGATAATTTGTTTTGATTTCGTGGTTGCTATTGTCATCATTTTTTTGCCACATAATAAAGCTGTGAAAACTGTTTGC
>JANMZN010000409.1:0-2820 GCA_031383285.1 Segetibacter sp. | reverse complement strand
ATTGGTATCGCCAATTATCGCCAGCCCTAAAATGAATTTGAAACTAGGGCATTCTATGAAAAGCAGCTTCTCTTTGACATTATTTATCTTACACTTAACTCCAACACTCCTATTTTTATGATTTAGATTGCTACTCAGATTTTTTTACTCTTGAAACTAAAAAGGCATATCATTTTTATAGTTGGAATAGTATTAGCTGCCACAGGGCTGACGCAATCCTATGTGAATAGTAATTTGAAGAAAAAAACCATCATTGTTGCCAGGTCCATTCAATTAGATACGCTCAGCATTGTTCCAGGTACTTTCTACATCAAAGGATATGACACTTCGTGGTATAGCATAGACGCCGTAAATGCCATACTAACATTAAAGAAAATACCGGACACTACTAATATAGAAGTTGTTTACAGAGTGTTTCCTTATAAATTAAATAGAGTATCTCAGCGATATGTTTACGATAGCATTCGAAACAATTTCATAGCACAGCCAACATCTAATAAAAATGGAAATGTAACAACATCGCAAAGTAGTTTTTTCGATTTTGGAACCATGCAGTACAATGGCAGTTTTGGTCGTTCTATAGGATTTGGAAATAGCCAGGATGTTGTAGTCAATTCACAATTTAACCTTCAATTGAACGGGTTAATAGGTGACAGCATTCAATTGGCTGCGGCTATAACAGATAACAATATTCCGCTTCAACCTGATGGTACAACACAACAATTGAATGAGTTTGACCGGGTATGGCTGCAATTCAAAAAGAATGATTGGGAAGTAAATTTAGGGGACATAGATCTAAGGCAGAATAAAAATTACTTCCTCAACTTCTATAAAAGATTGCAAGGAATATCTTACGCAAGAACATCTACGTTTGGCGCTCAATCAAAAAATAACTTGCTACTTAGCGGAGCAATTGCCAAAGGAAAGTTTACCAGAAATATCTTCGATGGACTGGAAGGAAACCAAGGTCCATACAGATTGCGAGGAGTTAACAATGAAATTTACTTCATCGTATTGGCAGGTACAGAGCGTGTTTTTATAGATGGAATTGCGATGCAGCGAGGCGAAGACCAGGATTATGTTATTAACTACAATACTGCCGAAGTCACCTTTACGCCAAGAAAAATGATCACAAAGGACAGTAGGATACAAATAGAATTTGAATATGCCGAAAGAAGCTATCTTAATTCGATGCTCTATGGTTCAAATGAGTTTTCAATCAACAAAAAAATGATGGTCCATTTGTCAGCCTATAGCAATGCTGATGCAAAAAATTCTCCCATCAATCAATTGCTCGATACAAAACAACGTGCTTTTTTAAACGCTATTGGAGATAGCATACAGCAAGCATTTTATCCCAATGCAACGTTGGATACCTTTTCAGCAACAAAAATATTGTATGCAGAGGTAGATACAGTTGTAAACGGACAAACTTTCATTGCTTACAATTATTCAACCAATCCTGATATTGCCAGGTATAATCTTAGCTTTACTGAAGTAGGTTTTGGAAAAGGCAATTATATCAATCTGTTCAATGGAGCAAACGGCAAGGTGTATCAATGGGTAGCTCCATTAAACGGACAACTACAAGGAAATTATGAACCTGCAACTTTCTTGGTAACGCCGAAGAAACAACAAGTATTTGCTGCAGGGATGTTTTATGATCTGGATAATAATACAAATACTTCAGCTGAAATAGCCCTTAGTAATTATGATTTCAATGCATTGTCTAACAAGGATAAAGGCGATAATAAAGACGTTGCTGTTAGAATATTGGCATCCCGGCTTTTTCAACTCCAATCGAAAAAAGGATTACAGATAAAAGCAAATGGAGGGTACGAGATGGCCGGAAAAAATTTCAAACCTGTAGAGCGTTTAAGGACACCCGAATTCTACCGCGATTGGGGATTACAATACCAACCACCCAACGCCAATGAGCAACTGCCCACTGCAAATATTGAACTTAAGGATGCAAACAATAATTCAGTATCTCTTGCAGCATCTGCTTACCTAAGGAGTGATGGTTACAAAGGTTTTCGACAAGTATTGTCCAATAGTCACAACATTTTCGGATGGCAATTGACTGGTATTTTCAACATTACGAACATTTCATTGCCCGATACTTCAGGATACTTTTTAAGACCGTCTATATCAATCACCAAAGCATTGCCGAAACTTAATAATTTTGTAATTGGCTCGTCCTATATTTTGGAGAAGAATCAATTAAAGAACTTGCAATCAGATTCAGTTACTGCATCCAGTTTTTCATTTGATGTGTTGACTGCATTTGTAAAATCTGATCCATCAAAAGATAATCGATGGACTTTAACTTACTTCACCAGAAGCGACAAAAAGCCTTTTGCAAAACAGCTATTAGTAGCTGACCGTAGTCACAATATTTCACTAACAACTGAATTGCTTGCCAACACACACCGGCAGCTTAGACTCAGTGCAACTTATCGCCAATTAACTGTATCCAATACGACCCTTTCTATACAGCTTCCAGAGAAAACAGTACTGAGCCGGGCCGAATATGCAGTAAACGAATTCAATGGATTGGTCATGGGCAATGTCCTTTATGAAGTAGGTGCAGGACAAGAACAACGCAGAGATTTTAGCTACATAGAAGTGCCGGCAGGACGAGGAGAATTTGCATGGAATGATTACAACAATGATGGTATTCCACAACTTAATGAATTTGAAATAGCCATCTTTCCCGATCAGGCAAAGTACATAAGAGTTTTTACCCCTACTAATCAATTTGTAAAAGCAAATTATACGCAGTTTAATTACAGCATCTCGTTGAACCCAAAATCTGTA
>JANMZN010000399.1:0-3679 GCA_031383285.1 Segetibacter sp. | reverse complement strand
GAGAAAGGTGATCTTTGTTTTGTTGATCATCCAAAATATTATAGCAAGTGCCTGAATAGTTCAGCAACGTTTATTATTATTAATACTAAGGAAGTGGTTGTACCCGATGGTAAATCATTGCTTGTTGTAGCAGATCCTTTTGAAGCTTACCTAATTATTGTTAATCACTTTAGGCCTTTTGTTGCAGCTGATAAATCAATAAGCGATTCATCAACTGTGGGCAAAGGAACTATCATAAGCCCAAATGTTTTTGTTGGCCATCATGTATCCATTGGAACTGATTGTATCATTTATCCGAACGTTACCATATTAGACCATTGTGAGATTGGTAACAACGTAGTGATCCATTCCGGAACCGTGATTGGAAGCGACGCCTTTTATTTTAATACAAAAAAGAATAGAGCGGTATGGTATAAAAAAATGCAAAGTTGTGGTCGTGTGATCGTTGAGCATGATGTGGAGATTGGAGCATCTTGTACGATAGACCGTGGAGTTACATCAGATACAATAATTGGTGCAGGAACCAAGATGGATAACCAGATCCACATTGGGCATGATGTAGTGATTGGTAAGAATTGTTTGTTTGCTGCACAAGTTGCCATTGCAGGCGGTACCACTTTAAAAGATGGGGTTGTATTGTGGGGGCAAGTTGGAGTAAGTAAAACACTGACGATCGGAAATAATGTCACCGTATTAGCCCAAAGTGGAGTTGGAAAGGATATAGAGGATGGGAAAATTTATTTCGGATCACCTGCTGAGGAAGCTATAATCAAAAAGAAAGAATTGATTTGGGTAAAACGTATTCCTGAATTGTGGAAGAAAGTAATGGACCAGAAATAATAGTACGACCCTTTTTGGAAAAATTAAGGTTATTGCAGTTTGTACTTTGTTTTAAATTCGTCGCAAACTCTTTTAATGGTAGAACTGATAGGTGAGTATTCAAATCCGGAAAGGTAGCTTTTAAGCTTTTCATTATTATACCTAACCTCCATTAAAGCAGCTTCGGCTGTTTCTTTAGTAAGCAACGGATCTTTATTTCCAAATATAGATTTAAGGCCTTCTAACCTTCTTACAATTCCTGCAATGAATGGTGTGACTTTTTTATGGGGAGGCTTTTTGTTAAACCCATTTGCAATAGTTGAAAATACGGTTTTATAAGTCAGGTTTTCGGCACTCAGAATAAATCGTTGACCAGAGATTTCACTATTCATTAATAGAAGCATCGCCTTGGTTACATCTTCTACATCTACAAACCCGGTCACGCCTTCAGTAAACCATGCAAATTCATCATAAGCTGTTTTAAATATTTTGGAGGAACTCTCATTCCAATTACCCGCTCCTAAAATGATTGAAGGATTTATGATGACAGCTTTTAATCCCTCAGCTATCCCGCGCCAGACTTCCATCTCTGCCATGTATTTGCTTTTGCCATAGTTGCTATTCGTTTTTACTTCATTGAAGTCTTCGCCTTCATCGATAGGAGTGGATGTAATTGGTTTTCCAAATACCGCTACAGAACTTACATGACAAAGTTTTTGAACGCCGGATTGTAACGCTGAATTCACTACATTGGCTGTCCCTTCAATGTTTGTTTTATACATTTCATCCTTCCTGCTATCATTAAAAGATACAATAGCTGCGCAATGATAGACATGTTCTACGTCTTGCATTGCGGCTTCCAGCAATAAAACATCGAGTATATCTCCTCTAACCCATTCAACTTGTGTGGATGTTGGAAAATCAGGAACGGATTGTCTATAAAGCGCTTTTACCTTATGACCATCTTGTAACAGTTTGATGATTAGGTGAGCGCCAAGCATCCCGGATCCGCCTGTCACCAATGCTTTAGGCTTATCTATTGGAGGATCATCAATGTTGCTCATGCAGCGAATATAAGCTATCAGGATAAATCAAATAGCAACCATTATAATCGAGTTCCTGAAAAATTACGATCGTTGTAAAGCCGTAGGTTTGAGCTTTATAATGTGAACTGAATGCAACATTCTCATTATAATAAAGGTTAGATCGAACTCAAACCACTTCTTCGCAAAATTGGCACTATTCTTATACATGTGATGATTGTTTTGGAACAATTCACCCATCAGGAAAAATCCCCACGGCGTGGAGTTTCTTGAATGATCTCCATTATTGAAATTTTGATAGCCTAACTTGTGACCAAACCAATTTACAATAGCACCTTGGATAGGCCCCATTAAGAAATGAAAAGGCAACAATAAAAACCACCATGCTGAAGGAGCGAAATAGATATAAAAAGCAATGTAAAATGCACTAAAAAATAATCTAGACATCCAACTTGTTCCTATTTTGTCAAGCTTTTCCCAAACAGGAAGATATTCTTTTGTGAATTTTTCGTCAGGCAATTCTTTTTTGTCTAAAAATGCTTTGTATATGCGGGCAGTATGTCGCATCATGTGCCAGATATCTTTGAAAAAATGCGGAGAATGTGGATCTTTTTCTGTATCACTATATTCATGATGCATGCGGTGCATAACACCATAAGCTCTTGGCACTAAATAAGATGAACCCTGAGTAATCCACGTAAGTATGTAGAAAGTTCTTTCCCAACCTTTACTTGTATTGTACATCTGATGAGATGCATATCTATGAAGAAAGAATGTATGGAAAAATAAGGATAGAAACCAATGCGCAAAAAAGAAAGTCAGAATAATTGTCATTTAATAGTTTTTGAGATCGACTGCAAAAGTAAGACCATTAATTTAATGAAATACTAAACATTCATTTTAGTAAAAAGTTCATGGCATTAAACAGCACTTGTAAATTGCTTTAGAAATCTGATGTCGTTTTGGGAATAAAGCCGTAAGTCATTGATTCTGAATTTTAGCTGACAAATTCTTTCAACACCCATTCCAAATGCAAATCCGGTATATTTATTTGAATCTATGTTAAAGTTATCAAGCATTTTAGGGTGCACCATTCCACATCCTAAAATCTCTACCCAACCTGTTTGCTTACAGAGGCTACAACCACTTCCTCCACACACCGTGCAACTTATATCCATCTCTGCACTTGGTTCAGTAAATGGAAAGTAACTTGGCCTAAATCTGACCTTCACATCAGAACCAAACATTTCTTTAACAAAAAAATACAGTGTTTGCTTTAGGTCAGCAAAGCTTACGTTTTCATCTACATACAATCCCTCTACCTGATGAAAAAAGCAATGTGCTCTTGCACTGATGGTTTCATTTCTATATACTTTTCCCGGGCAAACAATTCTTATAGGAGGTTTTTGACGTTCCATTACACGGGCCTGTACACTACTAGTATGGGTACGCAATAGATAATCAGGATTTTGATTCAAATAAAAAGTATCCTGCATGTCACGGGCAGGATGATCTTCTGGTAAATTTAGTGCAGTGAAATTATGCCAGTCATCTTCTATTTCCGGACCTTCTGCCACTGCAAATCCAAGTCTTTTGAAAATTGATACCATTTGATTTCTTACAATACTTAATGGATGTCTTGTACCGGGTTCATTGTTATCTCCCGGCAAAGATGGGTCTATATTTATATGGTTAGCATTGCTTTCTGAACCCAATGTTTCATTGAATTGGTTGTATTTTTCTTCAGCCAATGCCTTAAACTCGTTCATTAAAAGCCCAAACGCTTTTCTTTTTTCGCCGGGAACATTCTTCATTTC
>JANMZN010000370.1:0-13791 GCA_031383285.1 Segetibacter sp. | reverse complement strand
GATGATGCTAACGTATAAAGGCTACAGCGTGTTAGTGCTGGAAAAAGCAGATGAAGTGGAAGAAACACTAAGTAAGCATAAGATTGATTTGATATTTATGGACATGCTTTTATCCGGTATAAATGGTACAGATGTATGTGCATAATTAAAAACAACAGCCAATATAAAGCCATCCCACTCATTATGATGTCTGCCCATCCCGATGCCAAAAAAATCTGTCTTCAGGCTGGTGCCAACGATTTTATTTCCAAGCCATTTGATACAAATGACTTACTTGCAAAAGTGGCCAACCTTATGAAAAACGGCACTGCGGTTAGTTAAAATTTCACGCCGCTGTTGGTGTTCTTCACCAATAGCCAACAATGTTCAGGTTTGCATGTGAAGAACAGGTGCAAAGAAGAAATGATTATGCCCTCTTTCGGCAATACTTTTGAGCGAAGGTTTTGTCGGTCTATGTTGTTTTCGGTTTCAGTTTTGTTTTGTCAAGATAGGCTTGCAATTTTCCGCCGATGTTGGTGTTTTAGCATAGCGGCACCAACATCTTTACGCCGTTGTTGGTATGCTTTACCAACAGTCTACAAAGTGGGTAAGTGAAGAACACGTGCAAATGAGGAAAATTTTCCTTTAAGGAAATCTCCTGAAAATTCGGTACCGAAGTACAACTTCAATAATTAAAAATAGCAGCGACAATAGCAACCAAGGCAAAAACTCTTCTGTAAAACGGTCATAGGTGGTGATCTTTATTTTTGACTTTTCCAGTTTATTAATACTTGCATAAGTCTTCACCAATGCATCCGGATCGGCAGCATGAAAATACTGCCCTCCGGTTTCGGCTGCTATTTCTTTTAGCAGGGTTTCATTAAACTCCAGCTTCTTTTTATTAACCGTGTTGCCAAAAGGTGTCTCCACTTGTTCATCTATTTCTTTTTCTGATCCTATGCCGATTGTGTACACTTTTATTTTGTACAACTTAGCCAAATCCTTGGCAATATCCGGAGGTATTAAACCTCCAAAATCTACTCCGTCGGTAAGTAAAATGATGATGCGGCTTTTTGTTGTAGAGTTTTTCAGCCTGTCAACACTAGTAGCCAACCCCGATCCAATAGCGGTACCTTCTACTTCTAAATAACCACTTTTAATATTATTTATTTGTGTCAGAACAATATTCTTATCAGTAGTAATCGGACAAAGCGTGAAACTTTGCCTACTGAATATGACAACACCTATTCGGTCTCCTACCCTATCACTCACAAAAGACTGCGCTACTTTTTTAGCTGCCTCCAATCTATTAGGCGGAAAATCTCTCTCGGTCATACTTCCACTAATATCGAAACATAGCACAATGTCTATACCTTCTCCCTCTGTTTGTTGTTCTGTAAACTTTTTCTGTGGACGTGCAATAGCTACAATAAGAAAGGTAAGTGCCAAACACCTGAAAATAAAAGGTAGATTCTGAAGCCATGTTTTACTACTTTTTATTTGGGTCAAAAAATGAGTAGTAGTTACCAGCATCGATGCTTTATGCTTATCTGCATTTCTATTATGCCATATAACTATTATCGGAATAAGAATTAACAACGATAACGCTGCCGGCCATGCGAAACTGATATTTGAAAACCAATTGTAAAGCATGAACTTATTTAGGTTGAAATTTTGAATAAACTTCTGAGTGAAGCAATGCGGCCTTTTTTATCATTTGCCTTGTATTGTTCATTGAGGTTTCCATTTCTATTGTTGGTGGCAAATACTTAGCAAACTTTACAGCATCAGACAACCGCAACACTTGAAAAAAGTAAGAACGCGTATCTGCATCTATCTGCAACGCCTGAATAGCAATCATCCACTCATCAGTTGTTTTAGTAGCTGTGCGATGCGCAAACTGACGGGCAAAAAAAGTTCGACTGATATCCATCAAATCACTATAATATCTTTTGCCATCAGTAGTAGTATACTGTTGTCCATTCAATTTTTCCAGTTCTTCCAAAGCCCAATCCAAAGGCGATTTGTCATTGAATTTTCCAATTGCTGATGGCTTCTTTCTATTCTTTATATACCATCTTGCTAATAATGCGAGCAATAAAATAGCAACTGCAACAAGAAGAACCAAAAGCCAATTAAATTCCTTTTTATATTCAATAATATCCCTGATGTCATTATAGTCCTTCATTTGAGAAACATCAACCGGCAACACATCAATGGTGAATGGATTAGTCACAACATTTATTCCCGGCCATATTAAGGATGGAAATTTCCAGGAACCACTATCAAAAGACGTGATAGAAATTGTCTGGTAAAAATTATATGATCCATTGCTATTCACCGTGTCCACTTTACCCCTTTCCACAACCTCTAAATGATTAATAGTATCCGGAACATATAACCATGGTGTACCCATAGGAACTTGCTCCACGGACAACTTAACATTAATTTGCTCTCCAATAA
This sequence comes from Segetibacter sp., assembly GCA_031383285.1. GTDB lineage: Bacteria > Bacteroidota > Bacteroidia > Chitinophagales > Chitinophagaceae > Segetibacter. The sequence continues at coordinate 11,349 of JANMZN010000370.1, read as the reverse complement.
AAATCTGATTTCTATCTGCTACAATAGATACTTTTTGAGCACCTAATTGAAAGCCGGTGGCCAACAATAGCACTAAAGTTATTTGAATGATATTGTTTGTACGCTTGATCACTTATGCTCTTCTGATAAAAAACTGTTGTAAAATTTTTACGAAATCCTCGCCTGTTGATATTTGTAAAAGATCAGCTCCCGCTTTCCTGAAAGTTAGCTTGGCATCATCAAAAATTTGCTGATGTTGCTGCTGATACTTTTGTCTTGTAAAAGGATCATTGGTATCCAATAAAGCCATCTTACCTGTTTCAGCATCCCGCACCTGAACCAATCCTACCGGGGGCAATTGTTTATCGCGTTTATCATTGACTTGAACACCGATTACATCATGTTTTTTAGCTGCCACCCTCAATGCATCGTTGTAACCTGCATCCGCAAAATCGCTTAATAAAAACACAATGCTTTTGTGGCGAGTTGTATTATTTAAAAACCTGAGCGCTTTTACAACCTCAGTATGGCAGGATTGCGGTTCAAAAGTTAGCATTTCCCTTACCATATACAATACATGGTCTCGGCCTTTTTTGGCCGGTATAAATTTTTCTACCTCATCACTAAAAAAAATAAGACCTACTTTATCATTGTTAGCAATGGCAGAAAATGCAATGACTGCGCATATCTCAGTAATCATATCTTTCTTACTTTGTCTGTAAGTGCCAAACAAATTGCTGGAGCTGATATCTATTAATAAATACACACTTAGTTCTCTCTCTTCTTCAAAAACCTTGGTATAGGTATGGCTCATTCTAGCAGACACATTCCAATCAATAAACCTGGGGTCATCACCCGGTGTATAGTCCCGGACTTCCTTAAACAACATACCACGTCCTTTGAAAGCTGTATGGTACTCACCTGTAAACAGATGAGTAGTTAGCCTTTTGCTTTTTATTTCTAACTCACGAACTTTCTTTATGATATCCTGTGTTGTCACGGTACTGCTATTGCATTCAATATGTCATCAATCATTTTTTCGGAAGTCACGTTTTCAGCTTCTGCTTCGTAAGTCAATCCAATGCGATGCCTCATTACATCTTTTGCGATGGCTTTTATGTCTTCAGGAATTACATACCCTCTATTGTTCATAAAAGCATGCGCTTTGGCAGCCAATGCAAGGTTGATACTTGCCCTTGGCGAACCCCCATAGCTAATCAACGGCTTTAGCCTGCCCAATCCAAACTGTTCAGGATTGCGGGTTGCAAAAACGATATCGAGAATGTACTGTTCAATTTTTTCATCCATATAAACCTGCCGAACCAAGTTTCTTGCTTGTATGATTTCAGCGGCACTTACCACAGCATTCACTGTCGGTAATGCTTCTCCTTGTACCTGTTGCCTGATAATCATTTGTTCTTCAGTTCTGCTTGGGTAACCCACTACTACTTTTAGCATAAACCGGTCAACCTGCGCTTCAGGCAAATTATAGGTTCCTTCTTGTTCTATTGGGTTTTGAGTGGCTAATACAAGGAAAGGCTCTTCTAATTTATAAGTCTCATCGCCTATGGTAACTTGCCTTTCCTGCATAGCTTCCAACAAGGCACTTTGCACTTTTGCCGGTGCCCGGTTGATTTCATCAGCCAAAATGAAGTTGGCAAATATGGGGCCCTTACGGATAACAAATTCATTGCTACGCTGGTTAAAAATCATAGTGCCTATTACATCTGCTGGTAAAAGGTCGGGGGTAAATTGTATCCTATGAAATTTGGCTTGAATGGCTTGTGCCAACGATTTTATGGTGAGGGTTTTGGCCAAACCCGGAACACCTTCCAACAACACGTGGCCATTGCTTAGCAATCCTATCATTAGCCGATCGACCATATATAGTTGACCAACCACCACTTTTGATAGCTCCACCCTTAACTTGTCAATAAAACCAGCTGCCTGTTGTATTTTGTCATTTAACAGCTTTATATCTTCCGCAGTTTGCATGTAAAATATTTATAAAAGTGAAATTAACTCAAAGGCCATGATTTCTCACGGCCTTTGAGTTAATATTTGCAGTATCAACTTTTTATTAACGAAATATGCTTAATGCATTGCGTTTCTTTTTTTATCATCTCTAACTTTCTTCCAATATTTGGCAGCAACAATCAGCATTCCAAAACTTTCGCCGTCTTCTTTTCCTAAATGCTTGTGATGCATTTTGTGTGCCCATCTTACCGTTTTCACGTAAGTATTATTGGTTCGAGTAAAAATTTTAAATCGCTGGTGAATGATGATATCATGAACGAGAAAATACGCTGCACCATACATGGCAATTCCTGCACCAATAGCTACCATCCAATATTGCTGCATTAATGAGCCAATAAGAAAAAGGAACATACTTGGAATGGCGAAAATGAGGAAGAACGCATCATTTTTTTCGAAAAATCCCGGTTTTTTAACATGGTGATCCTCGTGAAGAAACCAAAGCCATTTATGCATTACATATTTATGAGTTGCCCATGCAACTATTTCCATCAGACAGAATGTGCTGAGCATGATCAGAATAAACGAGATCGCGTTCATAATAGTATTACAAAATTAAGATTAGTTAATTGAATTGAAATATAGCTATTCATTTTTACTTATTCATTTTCACTTGCGCCATCCACTCAATCACCTTTGGAAAAGCGATACAAAACCATGCAGTGTATTTGTGCGGATGCGATTTAACAGATGCAAGAATATCTTCTACGTTTTTATAGCAATATTCCTGAACCTCAACTGGATTTGGATTTATTTTTCCATCGTAATGGCCTATGTAAACATGATCAAATTCGTGTTCAATCAAACCGTTGTCAAAGCTGGCATTGTATTGAAAGTCAAATATTTTGGTGAGGGGTGAAGAAAATTCAAGCTCTTCGTGCAAGCGTCGGTTAGCTGCATCAATCGTTGCTTCATTGGGGCGTGGGTGACTGCAACAAGCATTCGTCCACAAACCTCCACTATGGTATTTTGTAATAGCCCTTTGCTGTAGCAGCATTTCATTTTTTTGATTGAAAATAAAAATACTAAAGGCCCTATGGAGTTCACCTTTTCGATGGGCCTCCATTTTTTCCATGGTTCCCAACTGTCGGTCCTGTACATCAACCAAAATCACTTGTTCCATTGTTGTAAAAATAAGGGAAACTAAAGCATGTTAAATCGGCTTCTCACTCCTGCCTTGGCAAGTATCATCATCTTTCCATAATCCGGAATTCGGATTCTTTCTTCCATTATTTTCTTTGCCTTTATATTTTTTATTTTCTTAAACAGGGAGAGGTAATATTTATAAGCTACATATACACCAAACCGGGCCTTTACCGGCAGTTTTGAAATACCAATAAAAGCATGCTCAAAATCTTTACTGATATCTGCTTCTATTTTAGCTTTCTCTGCTTCAGAAAAATTGGTAAAACTGCACCCCGGGAAATACATCCTATTGAGCTGCTGAGAGTCTGCTTTGATATCCCTAAGAAAATTCACTTTTTGAAATGCGGCTCCTAGACTTTGAGCATATGGCTTCAACTGCTCATAAATTTCTTTGTTACCTTCGCAAAACACATAAAGGCACATTAAACCCACCACTTCTGCACTACCATAAATATACTCGTTGTATTTACTAGTATCATATTCAATGTTATTGAGATCCTGCTCCATGCTGAAAAAGAAAGCTTCGATTAATGGAATTTCAATTTTGTATTGATTAACTGTTAACTGAAAACTATTAAGTATGGGATTGAGGCTTATTCCTCTATTGATAGCCAGAAAAGTTTCCTCTTTAAATTGTTGTAGCAAAATTGTTTTGTCAAACTCATGAAAAGTATCAACTATCTCATCAGCAAATCTTACAAAACCATAAATATTGTAAACAGGAAGCCTCAAATCTTTGTGTAATAACTTAATGGAAGACGAAAACGATGTACTGTATTCTTCTGTAGTTAACTTGCTACATTGTTGACTTACCTTATGAAACAATTGAACCATACCAGCTGAACGATATTTTAATGTTTAAATTCTTTTTCAATTTGCTTAGCTACCACCTCTCCGCTTATTATACAAGGAGGAACACCTGGACCGGGTACAGTTAACTGTCCTGTATAAAATAAGTTTTTTACTTTTTTACTTTTAATTGAGGGTTTTAAAATAGCTGTTTGCATCAGTGTATTTGCTAGCCCATATGCATTTCCCTTAAATGAGTTATAATCGCTTATAAAATCTCGATGAGCATATGTACGCTTAAAGATAATGTGATCACTTATACTTTCACCTATATTTTCCTCAAATCTTAAAACAATTTTTTTAAAATAATGTTCGCGTAGTTCTTCCGTATCATCTGTAAGACCAGTAGCAACCGGCACAAGGAAGAATAAATTCTCGCATGATTCGGGTGCAAGACTTTTATCCGTCTGAGTGGTTGCACTTACATAAAATAAGGGATCGTTCGGCCATTTTTTTGTTGAATAAATAGCCTCTGCATGAGGTTGAAAAGGCACATCAAAGAATAACATGTGATGCCTTATATTTTTCAATTTCTTATTTAAACCAACGTAATAAATCAAACTGCTTGGGGCCAATACCCTTTTGTCCCAATATTGCTCAGTATAAGATCTGCTTGTTTCTTCAAGCAAACTATTCTCTATAAAATGATAATCTGCACTTCCTATCACTACATCACATTCAATCTCACCTTTCGACGTTTGGATATTTGTGACTATCCTATTTGCAACTGGTATCTTAACTACTTCATGATTAAACAAAAAAGTAACCCCCAATTCTACAGCAAGTTTGTGTATCCCTTCTACAACACTGTACATGCCTCCTTCAGGAAACCATGTACCACCATTAATATCTGCGTAGTTCATTAAACTATAAAGGGCAGGCGTTTTTTCTGGTAAAGCACCTAAAAACAACACCGGAAATTCGAGCAACTGCCGCAATTTTTCACTTTTGAAATGCTTCGCAACGTGACTTTTTATTGAATTAATAAGGTCTAAACGGAAAAGGCCTTTGAAAACATCGACATCAATAAATTCAGTGATGGAAAGCCCAGGTTTTAGAACGAGGTTTTGCATGCCCGTCTTGTACTTGTAAGCAGCTTCTTCCATAAACAAATCTAATTGCTTGGCACTTCCGCCTTCTATGCTTTCAAATAATTGTTGAAGTTCCTGATAATTGGCGGGGATATCTTTGGCAGTATCTTGCCAATATACCCTGTAGGAAGGGTCTAATCTAGTAAGCTTGTAGTAGTCGTTTACTTTTCTGCCGAATGAAGAGAAGAATCTTTCGAAGACATCGGGCATCCAATACCAACTTGGGCCCATGTCAAATGTAAATCCCTCAGCTTCAAATTTTCTGGCTCTGCCTCCGGGTATGCTATGCTGTTCTAAGACGGTAACGTTCCAACCTGCTTTTGCCATAAAACATGCAGCAGACAATCCAGAAAATCCACTCCCTATTATTACAGCTTTCTTTTTATTCATTAATTTCTTTCAATCATCTCTTTAAGCAACTTTCGGGCAAAATGTATTCTGCTTTTAATGGTACCTAATGGCTCATTTAGCATATCAGAAATCTCATTGTATTTATACCCTTCATAATAAAGCATAAATGCAGTTTTAAATATTTCTGGCAGATCATAAACTGCCTTGTACATCTCCTTTAAATTTACACTTGCTTCTGCTGATATCGCATTTGTAGCAATGTTAGAATCTAAAAGAAAATCATTGGATGAATAATCCAACACTGTATTTTGCCTTACGGTTTTACGGTAATTATTGATAAAGATATTACGCATTATCGTATAAAGCCAAGCTTTTATATTTGTCCCAACATTATATTTTTCTTTATTCGCAAGCGCCTTGTACAATGTTTCTTGATAAAGGTCTTTAGCCACCTCACTATCGTGGGTGAGATTGATGGCAAACGGTCTGAGAAATTCAGCATTTGCAAGAAGCATGTGGTTAAACTCTAAAGTTGACATGTTATATTGTTTAAAGTTGTAGGACACAAAGTTAAACAAACTTTTTAGATTGCACCAAATTTTTGTTTAATTATTTCTTAATTAATTTAAACAAATTTTTTAGATAAAATTTTTAGACTTGAGATTATTCACCAAAATGCAAAATGAATTTCTTCACATCTTGCAAAGACTTCTTGATAGTCAGCGCATTAGGCAATTGGTTATTATAGTCTAAAAGAACCAATCCGGAAGCTATTACAGGTACTTGGCTAAGTGTAGTCCGAAGATTATTAATGAATTTTTCTAGCTTGAACTTATGAGAAATTGAGGAGAGGTGTGTGTAAACAAGATCAGGAGCCTTCGCTTTTACAACAAATTCTAAATCAGCAATTGGTACGTTTGCACCCAAATAAAATACATGAACACCCGCTTGCCTGAAAAGATAATTTACATAAATCAGCCCCAATTCATGGTATTCACCCTCAGGTAGAAATAAAACAACTGTTTTATCAGTGGATGGTTTTGGGGAATTTTCTATGCCAACAAGAAACTTTTGTCGGATAAGGTTGGTAACGAGATGTTCCTGTGCAGGGTTTACATTATTTGTCAGCCATAGAATGCCTATTCGCTCAAGAAAAGGAAAAATTGTTTCGTCAATTACTTTTTCCAACCCTTTATCCGCAATCTGTCTGGTTAATACGGCTTCGAATTCTTCTAAACGCATGTCAACCATATATCCGATGAGCGCATTAATAACGCGTTCTTGCTGCGCTTCAATATTTGTTATCTTTTGGAGATTTTCAGTAATCTGCCCATGATCCATCTTACTGATATGAGATATTTTGTACCCATATTTATTTAGCAATGCAACGTTTAGGATGGACTTTAGTTCTTCATTGCTATAGTACCTGATATTGGTATCTGTACGTTGGGGTTTAAGAAACTCATAACGCTGCTCCCAGATTCTGATGGTATGTGCTTTTATGCCAGATAAATTCTCAATATCCTTGATGGTAAACGCATTCATAGTTTTTAAAAACAATAGAAAACTTAAAAGGTTCAGAGGGGGATTAATTACCGCTACAATAATTTATTTTTTATAATATGAACGATACCAACTGATGAATTCTCTGATTCCCTTTTGAATGGTTGTATCGGGTTTATATCCAACATTTGCCACCAAATCGGTTACATCAGCATAAGTTGATGGCACATCTCCCGGTTGAATGGGTTGAAAATCCAGTACACCTTTTATTCCTAATTCCTCTTCAATAGCTTTAATAAAATCAAGCAGTTTTACCGGAGAATTGTTTCCAATATTGTACAATTGATATGGTGCAGCTGAGTTGGAGGATTCGGGTTGGACAGGATCCCAATCAGTCTTTGGCGTTGGAATATTGTTCATTACACGGGTTACTCCATTTACAATATCATCTACATAAGTAAAGTCTCTTACCATGTCCCCATTATTAAAAACCTGAATTGGTTTGCCTTCCAAAATTGCTTTTGCAAAAATGAATAAAGCCATATCCGGCCTGCCCCAAGGTCCATAAACAGTAAAAAAACGAAGCCCTGTCGTAGGCAATCCAAACAAATGGCTATATACGTGAGCCATCAATTCATTACTCTTTTTGCTAGCCGCATACAATGACATCGGATGATCAACATTTTGAGAAGTTGAAAAGGGTACATCTTCATTTAAGCCATAAACGCTGCTGCTGCTTGCATAAACCAAATGCTTCACTTTTGTATGACGGCAACCTTCTAAGATGTTTGTAAACCCTACAATATTGCTATCAATATATGCATGAGGATTTGATAAGCTGTACCGAACCCCGGCTTGTGCAGCCAGGTTAATGACGATATCAAATTGTTGTTCTTCAAAAAAACGATCCATCGTTGGTTTGTCTTCCAACTTCAATTGAATGAATGAATAGTTGCTATGAATAGTACTTTGCGTGACCGTGCCGTAATTGATACTCGATTGTTGTATTCCGCGTTGTAGTAAACGATCATACTTCAATCCAACATCATAATAATCATTTATACTATCTAGTCCAACTACAGAATAGCCCTCCTGAATTAATTTATTCGCCAGATGAAAACCAATAAATCCTGCTGTACCTGTAACTAAAACTTTCATTGGATTAATTAACGATTAATGTCGCCAAATTATTTATGCTTATTTGAATTTTGAGATAAAAGATCTAGATAAAATTGCTTTGTTATTGCTACCTCATTCAACTTATTAAAATGTGATATTACAAATTCTTTTCCTGTTTCACCCATTTTTCTTCGTAAATCTTCATTTTCAGCCAAAGAAACGAGTTTAAGTGCAAATTCTTCAATCTCATCAACATTTAATAAAAAACCTGTTTTCTGATCTATCATCGTGTCCTTTACCCCCCCCACATTTGTACAAACAACCGGTCGCTTATAAAACTGCGATTCAATAAGTGTGAGTGGTGTACCTTCATTAAAACTCGTAAGTGCTACAATATCCAGCCCACACATTATTTCCTCCACGTTAGTAATCCATGAAGTAAATACAATGCTATTGTTTGCATTTACTCCTTCGCTATTAAATGAAATATCGTTTTGTTGCAGCCAATTTTCAAGTTCAACTTTCAGACCACCATCACCGATAATAAAAAAACAAAAAGGAATGTGTGCATATGATTTCTGGAGCTTTTTTATCACTTTTAAAAACATGATATGGTTCTTCACCGGAACAATTCTTCCTACTATTCCAACTGCTATATGCTTTGACTGAAGCTGGTATTTATCTCTAAAAATAGCTCGTTGATAAAGTGAATCAGAAGCTTCAACAATATCAAAACCCAAAGGAATAATCTTTACTTTCCTGAAAGGAATGATTTTGAAATCATTGACCAGTTCTTGCTTTTGTGTTTCACTCAAGGCAACAGTACATGTTGTAATCAGGCCAATACTGCGCTCTACGAATGCAATAAATCTGGAGACAAATCTGGAAAAATAAGAGTGGAAAAAATGACCATGAAAAGTGTGAATGATAACAGGTGCCCTTAAAACAAACGCAGCAAACCGGCCCAAAAAACCAGACTTGGCACCATGCGTATGCACTATATCCGGCCTAAACTTACGGATAGCTGCTACCAGAGAAATAAACGCAATAATATCAATAAGGGGATTAATGCTTCTCCGCAAAAATCTTAATTTTCTTAAGGATAAACCCTTGTATTTATCTAACAAAAAACGGGGCTCTATTTCATCTTTTTCTTTTTCTCCAAATAGTATCTGTATTTCGAAATGTTGCTGCAGGTAATATGCTAAAGGTATGGTATCAACAGCTTGTCCGCCAATCACAAATCGGTTTAATATGATCAATAATCTTGGCTTCGTTTTGCTAACGGTTTCAGGAGATGGCAATTTTCATAATCTTTAGTAAAAAATCAGAACCTGCGTTTACAAATAATGCTTATTTGCAACTATAAAATTTGATATCTAACTGCAATGTTGATTTCAAACTTCAAATATAGGGGGTTAAATGCTACAATAAATCTATAAATACAACAAATTGAACATGCAAATACATCTATTATTGGGGTAAGGACTAATGCAATTCCATTTGCTTTTTATAATGCACCTTATTTACTGTTGTTTGCGAAAGCAATTTTATATAGGTAGCGATTACAGTCTTTTCATCAAAACTTTCTTCTACTAATTTACGCCCGTTTTTACCCATAGCTTTACGCTTCATAGGACCCATCAGAATCATGGACTCCATAGCCGTTACCAGACTTTCTATATTCCTTTTAGTGACCACCAACCCATTAAAATCATTCACAACTACTTGGTTACAGCCTACATTGTCTGTAGTAATCACCGGAATTTCTTTTGCGCAAGCCTCCAATAATATTTTTGGAATGCCTTCCATATAATAGGATGGAAAAACCAAAATATCCATGTTATCTAAAAAGCCCGACATATCATCGGTTAATGCATAGTACTTAATTACGCCGCTTTTTATCCATTTTTCAACTTGCTTCATAGATACCGATGAGGGATTTTCTGAAACTGCACCAACCATATAAAAAGAAACCTCAGGATATTTTTTCTTGAGTAAAGCGGAGGCTTCTACATATTCTACTACTCCTTTAGCTTTTATAAGGCGACCTGCATATAAAAACCGAAGGGTGTTGCTGTCGTGATTGATATTCTGCGAAGGATAAAAATGATCTAAATCTACACCGGAACCCGGTACACGAACTGCTTGCTTGTGCGTAACAATCTTTTTTAGTTTAAAAAAATCTACGTCATCCGGATTTTGAAAAACTACATTTTCGAGGTCTTTAAATGCATATCGATATAAGCGTGCTACAATAAATGACAACCAGTTTTGATTGATAAATGCATAACCCAAGCCATTAACTGTAGGTATGAAACGGGTATTTGTTTTTTTGCTTGCAATAGCACCCCAAATATTGGGTTTAGGTGTATAAGAAAGCACCACATCAAAATCATTTTGCCGGAAAATTTTACGTAGCTCCATGCAAAATTTAATATTTGCAAATGGATTAATTGACTTTGAACTTACATTCTTGAGTGCAATAAAACTGCATCCCCAACTGGTGATTACATTTTTATAATAGCTTTCGTCAGGGGCCAATACAGAAACCTCATGCCCTTCGGCAACCATGGCCCTTATAAGATTTTTTCTGAAATTAAAAATACTCCAGGAAGTATTTGAGGTAATGCAAACTTTCATTAAATAATTGTACTAATCGTTGGGTTATTTAAGTATGATCTGGTACTTAATAGATGGGTGCAATGTACAACTATTTCATGAATCAGGTAGAATAGTGGGTATTTTTATACCATATTTCCATAGAAAATAATGTCCACAATATTTTTGCCCGCTTTTCTTTGCCAATTTTTATTCGTCCTTCCCATATTTTATCCAAAAAATCTTTTGTTATGAACTGCTGATTAAATGCATTTGCAGCAAACAAATAGGAATAGATGACTTCCTTTAGTGAAGTATCCACCCAGTCTTTTAGCGGTATTTCAAATCCGCGTTTTGGTTGGTTTATCAGCTCAGCAGGCAGATAATTTTTTGCTAATTGGCGAAGCAGGTATTTGGTATTTCGCCCCTTTATTTTAAGGTCATTGGGCAGTGTTGGTGCCCATTCCAACAATTCCTTGCACAAAAATGGGCTTCTTCCCTCCAGCGCATGTGCCATAGATCCTATGTCCATTTTTACCAACAATGCGGAGAAAAGACTGATGTTAAAATCGAGCAGCATTAGCTTTCTGAGGCCTCCATCTACACCTGCTATTATTTCATCCACAGCTGTAGATAAAGACATCAATTTATCGGATTTGTAATCTTTAAAAATGGA
>JANMZN010000269.1:0-13728 GCA_031383285.1 Segetibacter sp. | reverse complement strand
TTTGCAAGATTACCATTTCAATGATAAGAAAACGTTTAGACCAAAGCTTTTTTGGATGCGCACTTTTGAGGATGTTTATAATCCGGAAATGGCAGTTAGAGTAGCGGCAATATTGTCAAAGAAATATGATGATTTTAAAATGGTAATGGCAGGGCATGATAAAGGATCTTTACAAATGGTAAAAGACCTGACCCATTCTTTAAACCTTGATAGTAAAATTGAATTTCATGGTTACATTCAAAATGATCAGAAAAACATTTTTGGACAAGAACTTGACTTTTATATTTGTACCAATAGGATAGACAATGCACCGGTGTCATTGACCGAAGTAATGGCATTAGGAATGCCAATTGTAACAGTTAATTCTGGTGGAATTCCGTTTTTGGTTACGAATAATGAGAACGCTTTAATGGTAAATCTGGATGATGACGAGGCCATGGCAGATGCAATCAATAAAATAGTTGAAGAACCAGAAACTGGACAGCGATTGGCAAAAAATGGACTTGAATATTCAAAGACTTTTGGAGAAGAGCCGGTAATGAAAAAATGGAAATTGCTATTTAGTGAATTAGGATTTTCTCAAAAAAATTAAAACAAATGTGCGGCATAGCAGGAATATTATATTTTAATCAAAACAGAATAGTAGAAGCTGAACGGCTTACGGCCATGCGGGATGCTTTGTTGCACAGAGGGCCGGATAATGGGGATTCGTTTATTGAAAACAATATTGGGTTAGGCCATAGAAGATTGTCTATCCTGGACCTCTCTCCACTTGGCAATCAACCAATGTTTTCATCCAATGATCGGTACGTTATTGTTTTTAATGGCGAGATTTATAATTTTTTGGAACTAAGACCAGAACTTGAAAGCAAAGGATTTACTTTCCGTTCTCATTGCGATACCGAAGTATTATTGAATATGTACATTGCTTATGGCGAGGCCATGTTGGATAAACTTAGCGGAATGTTTGCCTTTGTCATTTGGGATAGAAAGGAGCAGGTAATATTTGCAGCCAAAGATAGAGTTGGTATCAAACCTTTTTATTTTGTAGCAGACCATGAACAATTTCTGTTTGCCTCTGAGGCAAAGTCATTATTTGCCGCAGGATATCCTTTGCAACTGGACGAAAGCACCTTCAGTGAGTTATTTCTTTATCGTTTTGTAGCAGGTGAGGATACTATTTTTAAAAACGTAAAAAAATTATTACCCGGTCATTGCATTACAATAAGGGGAAATAAAGTAGCAGTAAAAAGATGGTGGAATCTTGCAGATAAAATAGCCAATCATCCAAAAATTCAGGATCCTGTTGAATGGTTCAGGTCAACATTTAATAGCAGCGTAAAGCAGCATATGATTAGCGATGTACCAGTAGGTGTATTACTAAGTGGTGGATTAGACTCCAGTTCAGTTTGTGCCTCAATGCATGAGCAAGGCTATAAATCTATTCAAACCTTCAATGTAGGGTTTAGAAATTTTGAAGATGACGAATCTTCATTGGCAGCAAGGCTTTCAAAGCATTATGATTACCCCAGCCACAGCATATATGTAGAAGATGAAGACCTGGAAGAAAATGTTCGGATTGCCAATTATATTCATGACGAACCCCTTATTCATCAGAATGACCCACAAATTGTAGCTATTTCGAGGTATGCCAAAAAATTTGTGACTGTATTGTTGTCTGGAGAAGGCGCTGATGAATTTCTAGGAGGTTATGTAAGATACAAGCCTTTAAAATATGCAAGTCATGCTAGCTCTATAAGGACTATGCTTAAGCTCATTCCGGGTAAATATAAAAGCAATCGGCTCCAAAAACTTCAACGGTATTTCACTTTGCCATCTACAGATGCAATGATTATGTTGAATGCATCAAATAATTTTCCTGATGACTTGATTGATGTTGGTTTTAAATTAAGTGAAATCAAGAACGACTATAGAAATAAGGTATTAAAGGAAGCCAAAGAAGTATATCCTGGCAATGTAAGAAGGCAAGCTTTGTATTATGATCAGCATACTTATTTATCTTCACTCAATCATAGAAATGATAGGGCTACAATGGCAGGATCTATAGAGTGCCGGGTTCCATTTCTGGATCCCCGATTGATGGAAGGATTGGGTACCTTAGGCGATAAATGGTTGTTTACAGGAAAGAAAAGCAAATACTTGTTAATGAAGGCCTTTGAAAAATCATTGCCGGATTACATTACAAATTTCAGGAAAGTTGGTTTTTCTGTTCCATGGATCAACTTCATTCATAAGAGTGAAAGGTTTGAACATTATTGGAATACTATTGAGAAGTCTGACTTGCTTCAATACAAGATATTTAGTGGGATTAATATTGGTCAGTTGAGAAATAATGTTGAAAAAGGCGATTTATCGAGCCAAATGTTAATGCGGCAGTTATTTTTCTCCTCCATTTGGTGGGATGAGTATGCAGAACATTTCAAGAATCAAACAGTATATGCGTAAAATAAAATTTGCTCTTATTGGCTGTGGTAGAATAGCCCAAAGGCATGCAGAACACATTGCCAAAGTTGGCGAACTCGTTGCTGTTTGTGACGTTGTATTGGAGAAAGCCGAAACTACCGGTGCTAAATACGATGCTAAAATTTACAATGAAATTGATGAATTGCTGAAAAATGAAAAATCAGTAGATGTAGTTTCTATCTGCACACCAAATGGACTACATGCAACGCATTGTATAAAAGCTTTGCGCTGCGGGTTTCATGTACTATGCGAAAAACCAATGGCTATCAATGTACATGATTGTGGAGAAATGATAAAAGAGGCAGAGAAAGCGAATAAACGATTGTTCGCTATTAAGCAGAATCGGTTTAATCCGCCTGTTGCTGCGGTAAAAGATGCAATTGATAAAGGAGTATTTGGAAAAATATACAGTATTCAACTTACTTGTTTCTGGAATCGGAATGCAGATTATTATGAAAATAGCTGGAAAGGAACAAGAGATTTGGATGGTGGTACATTGTACACACAGTTTAGTCATTTTATAGACCTTTTGTATTGGATGATTGGAGATGTGAAAAGGGCTTATGCATTAATGGGCAATTTCGCTCACAAAGACATTATTGATTTTGAAGACACAGGCGTGGTAGCGTTGGAATTTTACAATGGTGCAATCGGAACAGTTAACTATACAGTTAATAGTTATGATAAAAATATGGAAGGTTCGCTGACCATATTTGCAGAAAATGGAACAGTGAAAATTGGGGGTCAGTACTTAAATGAACTGGAGTATCAATCCATAAAAGACTTCGAATTCAAAGACATTCCAGAGGGAAATAAGGCGAATAATTATGGCAATTATGTAGGCTCAATGTCTAATCATGATAAGGTTTACGAAAACCTAGTAGATGTATTGCTTAACGGTGGTGCTATTGCTACCAATTCTTTTGAAGGGTTAAAAACTGTTGAAATCATTGACAAAATATATCAATCAGCCAAACAACTAAGTTTAATTAAATGAGTTCACTACCCGTTTTTTTAAAAGCAGCTATTAAGGATGTTTCATTTGGTGAAAATGTAAAGGTAATTGAGCCTGTAAACCTATATGGCTGTATTATTGGTAACAATTGCTTCATTGGTCCATTTGTTGAGATTCAAAAAGATGTTGAAATAGGTGAACATTGCAAAATCCAAAGCCATACTTTTATTTGCGAATTGGTATCCATTGGTAACAATTGTTTTATTGGTCATGGTGTAATGTTTATTAATGACCTTTTTGCAGTTGGTGGACCAGCTAATGGCAAAAAAGAACTTTGGAAAAAAACCATGATCGGGAAAAATGTATCTATTGGTAGTAATGCCACTATTTTACCTGTAGAGATTTGCGACAATGTAGTAATTGGTGCAGGATCAGTAGTAACAAAAAATATAACTAAATCTGGAATTTATGCAGGCAACCCAGCCCGTTTCATACGGAATATCTGATAAAACTATATCCATGAATGTGCCATTTGTTGACCTGAAAGCACAATATCATTCCATTAAGGATGACATTGATAATGCAATAGAAAATGTGATTTCAGAAACTGCTTACATTGGAGGCAAATATGTAAACCAGTTTGAAAAGCAGTTTGCTCAATTGTATGGAGTAAAGCATTGTATCAGTTGCGCAAATGGTACAGACAGCCTTTATATCCTTATGAAAATGTTAGGGATAGGTGCAGGGGATGAAGTGATAACTGTTGCCAATAGTTGGATTTCTAGTTCTGAAACCATCAGCCAAACAGGGGCAACACCGGTTTTTATTGATATAGATCCATTGTATCTAACAATAGATGAAAATTTGATTGAACAAAAAATAACATCCAGAACAAAAGCCATTTTACCAGTTCATTTACAAGGTCAAATGTGCAATATGGATCGCTTAATGGAGATTGCAAATAAATACAACTTGCCCGTTATTGAAGACTGTGCACAATCTCACTTTTCTTCCTATAAGGGGAGGAGAGCAGGTACAATTGGAATAGCAGGATCTTTTAGTTTTTATCCTGGTAAAAATTTGGGCGCATATGGCGACGCCGGCTGCATAATAACAAACGATGATAAACTTGCAGAAGATTGCAAGCGATATGCACGCCATGGCGCACTGGTAAAGCATCAGCACACTACCGAAGGTATCAATAGCCGGTTGGACGGAATGCAAGCAGCTATTCTTTCAGCAAAACTTCCTTATATTCTAGACTGGACAGCAAAGCGGCAGGCGAATGCAAGATATTATAATACAATTTTGAGTGGGATTGATCAATTGGTGACACCTTCTATTAGGCCAGAATCTGAGCATACTTTTCATTTGTACGTTGTAAGAGTGCAGCAAAGAGATGAGCTAGCAAAATATTTGTTGTCAAAAGGTATAGAAACAGCCATTCACTACCCAACACCACTTCCATTTTTGGAAGCCTATAAATATCTTAATCATACAAAAGTTCAGTTTCCTATATCGGATCAATATCAGCACCAGATACTATCTTTACCGCTTTATCCAGAACTAACAATAGAAATGATGGACTACGTGAGCAATACAATTAAATCTTTCTACAATAAATGATTCTTTCAATCATTTGCCCTACTTACAATGAGGAACGCTATATAGCGCAAACATTGGAAAGTTTTATCAAACAAAAGTTTCATTCATTTGATCTTGAAATACTAATTTGCGATGGAAGGTCAACTGATAATACCAGGCAAATTGTACAGCGTTATGCATACGACTTCCCCAATATAAAACTTGTTGACAATCCTGATAGAAAAACACCTTATGCTTTCAATGCAGGGTTAAAAGCCGCAAAAGGCGAATATGTAGCCATCCTTGGTGCTCATACAAAATATGCTGACAATTACTTACAGGCATGTTATGAAGAATTGATAAGTTCTGGTTCTGTAGGATGTACAGGAAGAGTTATCACAAAGGCTGCATCAGATTCTTTTGACGCCAAGTTAAGTGAGTGGGTAATGTTAAGCAGCTTTGGCGTTTCAACTGCATCATTCAGATCTATGAGAGAAGGGTATGTTCATTCAGTCAACTTTCCGGTTTTTTTAAAACAACCGTTGCTTGACTTGGGCGGGTATGATACAAAACTAGAAAGGAATCAGGACAATGATATGAACCAACGTTTGTTAGACGCCGGAAACAAATTGTATTGTACATGGAAAACCAAATGCTGGTATCGTCCGCCTGCAACATTGCAAGGTCTTTTTGCTTACGGTTACAAAAGTGGTTTTTGGAATGCAAAAAGCGTAATGGTTCATGCTAGGTCAATGCGATTACATCATTTAATTCCCTTTTTCTTTATTTCTTCTATTTTATTATCAGCCGTTTTTGGCCTATTAGAATTTGGTATTTTTGGTACGACTTATTTCCTCTCTCTACTGGGGTCTATCATAAGTCTTCATCTGATAATTGGTTTACTCTTTGCCATTCGCTCCTTAAAATATGAATATGATGGCGGTAAAATTCTCCTTCCTTTTCTTTTCTTTGCCTTTCACTTCTCCTATGGCTGGGGTACACTCCGTGGTTTTCTGAAAGGAAAACGACATTGAACCATTCCTAGTCATTTTTTTCAACAATTTCTGAATAACTAAGTCTGGCTTGTAAGATTTATTATTCCAATAGGTTTTACCATTGGCTGTTAATACTTTTGCCTTATAAAAACTCGTTTATTTTATTTACAATACTAATCTTAATCATGAAAATACCTTTTGCACCTCCATTTATTGATGACGACGTAAAAAATGAAGTACTATCTGCACTGGAAAGTGGATGGATAACAACTGGTCCTAAGGTAAGGGCACTAGAGGATGAGACCGCAAAATATGCAGGAATTGAAAATGTATTGTGCGTCAATTCTGCAACATCGGGTTTGTTGCTCATGTTGCATTGGTTGGGTATAGGAAGAGGAGATGAAGTAATTGTTCCGGCTTATACTTACTGTGCTACGGCCTTGGTTGTCATGCACGTTGGGGCTACTCCTGTTATGGTAGATGTAAAAGGAGACTTTAATATTGATCCGGTAAAAGTTCGCCAGGCAATTACTTCTAAAACAAAGGCAATTATTCCCGTTGATTTTGCAGGATGGCCTTGTGATTACGACTCTTTGTATGAGGTAATAAATGAAAGTTCAATTAAGGAACTATTTATTCCAAAAGGCGACGTTCAGCAGATGTTGGGTCGGGTAGCCATTGTTGCAGATGCCGCTCATTCTTTTGGAGCGGAATACAACAATCGTAAAACAGGAAGTCTTGCAGATATTTCTGTCTTTTCTTACCATGCCGTTAAAAACCTTACAACTGCAGAAGGTGGTGCCATTTGTATAACTATGCCTTCACCATTTAATAATGCAGAAATATATAAGAAATTAAGGCTTTGGAGTCTGAACGGGCAAACTAAAGATGCATTTACAAAAAGCCAAGCTGGCGGATGGCGATATGATATCGTTTATCCCGGTTTCAAAATGAACATGCCGGATATATGTGCTGCCATTGGATTAGCACAAATAAGAAAGTATGATCATGCTGTTTGGGTGGAACGAAAGCGTGTATTTGATTATTTTAATGAACAGTTTTCTATAGAGTCCTGGGCGCTTTTACCCCCTTTTATTGCAGAGAATAATCGCTGTAGCTACCATTTATATCCGTTGAGAATAAAAAATATTACTGAACATCAACGAGATTCGATTATTGAAAACATAACAAATGCGCAAGTAGCTGTAAATGTTCACTTTATACCATTACCTTTGTTGACGGTATTTAGGGAAAGAAATTTCAATATGGGGGATTATCCGGTATCATATAAAAATTATGCTGCAGAGATATCTCTACCTATCTATCCACAGCTAAGTAATAACGATTGTGAATTTATCGTTTCTACAGTTAGAAAAGCAGTGAAAGAAATCTTTGAATAATGGACATAATCAGAGGCATAGATATTTTATTCGCATTGTTTGGTATGGTTTTTTTGCTACCGTTCTTGCTGATTGTTGCTTTATTGATTAAACTCACTTCAAAAGGACCTATTTTTTATCTGCAAAATAGGGTAGGTAAAAATGAAGAAGATTTTAAAGTATTTAAGTTTAGAACGATGAGTACTGGTGCAGATAAAAAAGGGTATCTAACGGTAGGAGGAAAGGATAGCAGGGTAACTAAAGTTGGGTATTATTTGCGAAAATTTAAAATAGATGAACTTCCGCAGTTGGTTAATGTTTTGAAAGGTGAAATGAGTTTAGTTGGTCCAAGGCCAGAAGTAAGGAAATATGTTGACACTTATTCTACTGAACAGAAAAGGGTTTTACGTGTATTACCAGGGATTACAGACTATGCATCCATTACCTTTCGAAATGAAAACGAGTTGTTAGCAAATGCTTCAGACCCCGAAGAATATTATATTAAAGTGATTATGCCAAGGAAAATAGAATTGAATTTCATTTATATAAACAATCGTTCAATTAATGAGTATTTTAAAATTATTGGCAAAACACTTAAAACGGCAGTAGAAGGGAGATAGAGGTTTAATTAGCAATATAAAGCAACCTTTATTTTTAGTTTAGCGTCAAGAAATAATTGGTTGGTATTTCATTTAAATTTTAGAATAAATAAAAGGTTGGACGGGCATTGAAGAAACAAATAGTAATAAGCATCTACTGCAAAACGTTAGATGCTATCATAAAAAAAAACGAAGGTGAATAACGTAAGGAATTTTTTACTCCAAAATAGAATAGCTCCAAAATGGCTGATTTTTTTGCTTGACCTGTCTATTTGTTGCTTTGCGATTGTTTATGCAAATTATTTAAGATTAAATTTCGACATCTCTCTTATCCATTTCACAGATATGATTGATGACTTATTGGCTACAGTTATCATCAACTCTGCACTATTTTACATCTTTCGCACTTACCATGGTATCATCAGGCTTTCAGGCTTTCAAGAAGCATTTAGAAGTATAGCCGCTGTATTCTATTCATTTTTCATTATGTTGTTGATCAATGTAATGTTGAAAATCTCAAACATTGACTATTTCATTCCAACCTCAGTTCTTTTCATTTATTTTTTCATCTCTTCATTCTCAGTATTCGGATACAGACTTTTGATAAAGCACCTTTACAAGATCAGTGTCACCCAAGATGAGAATATTCATATTGTTATTTATGGTGCTGAATTAAATGGTTCTGTACTGAAAAAAACGATTGAGCAAACTTCTAATAATCGTTATAAAATAGTAGCGTTTATTGATGATGATGAAAATCTATTTGGTAAGACCATTGACAACGTTAAGATTTACTCATTTGCCCAGGTTCAACATGTTATAAAGTCATGGCAAATAAAAATGTTATTTTTTGCCAGGCAGGATTTTGACCTAAATCAGAAAAATAAAATAGTTGACTATTGTCTTGAGCAGAATATTAAGGTAATGAACATTCCACCTATGAAGGAATGGATTTCAGGACATTTGAACATCAGTCAACTGAAAGAAGTTCAAATTGATGAATTACTAGGTCGCCCACAAATCAATCTAAAAAACGAGCACGTACTAAACCTACTAAAGAATAAGAAAGTATTAATTACGGGTGCTGCCGGTAGTATAGGAAGTGAATTGGCAAGACAAGTGGCTAGTATCAGCCCTTATTCATTAATCATCTGCGACCAAACAGAAACAGGTCTTTATGAATTGGAATATGAATTGCAACAGAAATACCAAATGGGAAATACCCTTAAGGTTTTTTTGGGGGATGTAAAAGATGAAAAAGCTATGAACAATATGTTTGCTCAATATATGCCAAACATTGTGTTTCATGCTGCCGCATACAAGCACGTTCCAATGATGGAAAATCATCCATCTGAAGCTATTAGAAACAATGTATTGGGAACAAAAGTATTGGCTGATCTATCGATGTTCTATTCAGTAGAAAGGTTTTTATTTGTATCGACTGACAAGGCTATTAATCCGACCAATGTAATGGGAGCATCCAAGCGGATTGCTGAAATTTATTGCCAATCCTTACAGAATAGAAAAGATATTCCAGTCATAGATGAAGGAGTTATTCAGTTAACACCAAGAAGTTCTAAAACGAAATTTATTACAACTCGTTTCGGCAATGTATTAGGGTCAAATGGATCTGTTATTCCACGATTTCAGGACCAGATAACAAATGGAGGACCGGTTACAGTAACACATCCTGATATCATCAGGTACTTTATGACTATTCCGGAAGCATGCTCGCTTGTATTAGAAGCGGTTACTATGGGAAATGGTGGCGAAGTCTTTCTTTTTGATATGGGTGAACCCATTAAAATATTAGATCTCGCCAAGAAGATGATCAAACTAGCAGGTCTAACACCGGGAAAAGAAATAGACATTAAATTTACTGGCCTGCGTCCGGGAGAAAAGCTCTATGAAGAGCTTCTGAATAAGCAAGAAGAAGTAATACCTACTCACAATAGAAAAATACTCATTGCTAAGGTGATGGAATATGACTATTCCATGATATCCGCAAGTATTCAAAAGGCGATTAATATTGCTTTTGAAAACAAAGATGAAGAGGTAGTAATGCAAATGAAGCGCATAGTGCCAGAGTTTATTAGTAATAACTCTATCTATGAGTCCATAGATGAAGAAATTCAAACTTCTACCTTCACATCTCACGGTTAGTTCTTAAATTTGCTGTAGAATTTTCTAAATGTTTAATTTATTTAAGAAGTCGGTAAAGTCTGTAATGCCCGATTTGTCGTTTCTAGGCGTTGACATGCATTCTCATTTACTTCCTGGTATTGATGATGGATTAAAGGAAGTTGAACAAAGTGTCGAGTTCATCAAACAGCTTCAGTTACTCGGATACCGTAAGCTAATTTGTACGCCACATATTTTCTCGGATTTATATCCTAATACTCCGCAAACGATTTTGCCCAAACTTAACTTGGTAAGGAATGCACTCGCTGTCGCTGAAATCAATGTGGAAATTGAAGCAGCTGCGGAATATATGATTGACCATGAATTTGGGCAATTATTGGCCGTTACAAAAAAGGAACATCTACTAACTATTTCAGGCAAATATATCTTAGTCGAAATGTCCTACTTATCGCCTTCCCCAAACGTAGAACAAATTATTTTTGAGTTAAGAATGTTGGGACTTACTCCAATATTAGCTCATCCTGAGAGGTATAATTATTATCATGATAAGTTTGAACAATACGAACGATTTAAAGAATTAGGATGTGTATTACAGGTTAATCTTTTATCACTTTCGGGTGGTTATGGACCAAGTGTACAAAAGGCAGCTGAAAAATTGTTTAAAACTGGATTGGTTGACATGCTAGGTACAGATATGCACCATGAGAGGCACTTGGAAATGTTACAAAAATTGGCTACCAAAAAAGAATTTTATGATATTGTAAATGGTGCAACATTATTAAACAATACATTATAGAAAAATTGATTATTTAAACGTTTTTTTGGACTAACTGATACAACCACTTATAACTACATAACCAATGATTTAAGTCCATGGTATCCTTTAGAACCATCAGAATGGCTTACCATACCCGGCTCTATATTTTTCCTTATTCCGACATGAGGGAATGGAAATAGCCATCTTCTAATCCCACCCAAAAGATACGGTTTTCAACAATGCAGGATGAAGGCTTTCTAGAACGGGACATGTCATAGCGGTTCTTTCTAAAATCGTTCGCTGTTTTTCATCTGCAATTAATGTGTCTGGGAAGGAGAAGTGGACTTTAATCTCTCCAATTCTTCTTGGGTCAGCAATCATGATTTTGGTAATATCTACAGTAGTGCCTTCCAGATTGAGCTGCATGTCTCTTGCTTTAATTCCCATTACAGTAAGCATACAATTTCCCAAAGCGGTAGCTACCAAATCAGTGGGCGAAAATCTTTCTCCGTTTCCATAGTTATCTATTGGTGCATCTGTTTCTATCTCTGAGCCACTTGCCATATGGGTTGCTATTGTCCTTAAATTTCTGGTATAAATGATCTGTGAAGTCATGGTTACTATTTTTGCCCTAAATTTACACGTTACAAATCAAAAGAAGTGAAAAAACTAGTAATGATTATTGCATGTGTACTTTCTGTACAGTATGTATTCAGCCAGGGAAAAGATGAGCGTCAAATAAAGAAGGAAGAAAAACAAAAGCGTATCAACCAGTTGATAAAACAAGAAGAAGAAGGGGCCATTATTTTTAATAAACAGAGCGTATTTGCTATAAAACTAAATACAGACGGATATGGCGTTTTTTATGAAGTTGGTAAGCAAAAAACCATAAAGACGGCGAGTATTTTTCAATTTGAATTAGGGGAGAGAAAACACCCTAAAGAAGAACGAATTACCCCAGGGCAAGGGCTTTTCTTAAGCAACCCTTATGTTTATGGTAAAATAAACAATTTTTATTACTTTAAAGCGGGGTATTTACAACAACGATTAATAGGAGGCAAGGGGAATAAGAATGGAGTAGCTGTGTCGCTTTTGTATGGTGGAGGAATTACACTTGGTCTTTTGAAACCTTATTATTTAAAAGTACAAGATTTTAATACAGGAGAAATAACGGATATCAAATACGATAACAATGATTCTATTTTTCTTGATCCTTTGGCTATTCGAGGATCATCGGGCTTTACCATGGGATTTGGGGAAGTTAAACTGAAACCAGGAGCTTTTGGTAAAACTGCGTTGAGATTTGATTATGGTCGCTACAACGAGGTTGTTAGTGCATTAGAGGTTGGTATCAATGTAGAGTTTTATGCGCAGAAGATACCTCACATGCTTCGAAATAAGGAAAATCAACTATTCTTTAATGCTTACGCAGCCATTTTGTTTGGAAAAAGAAAGTAATATGCTCATTTTCTGATATGGTTGCTTTTTAATTCAAATTTACGCTTCATTTTAATATTTTCATCAATAGTTAAAACAATAAATATGTCATTGTTCGATAAACTAAATGCCGCAAAACAAGAAAAACTTCAAGCCACATTAAAAGAAGGAGAAGATTTTTTAGCTGCCAACAAAGTAAATGATGGGGTTGTTTGTACAGAGACTGGGTTACAGTATTTGGTACTTCAAGAGGGAAATGGCCCAAAACCTAATGCAACTGATAAAGTAAAATGCCACTACCACGGTACACTTATTAATGGGGCTATTTTTGACAGCTCAGTACAACGTGGTCAACCCGCTACCTTTCCGCTAAATATGGTAATTAAAGGTTGGACAGAAGCGCTACAACTTATGTCCGTAGGTAGCAAGTACAGGTTATTCCTTCATCCTTCTTTGGCTTATGGAGATAGGCAGGCCGGAGCTTCTATTCTTCCCAACAGCACATTGATTTTTGATGTAGAGTTATTGGGTGTTGAATAAGGATAATTTCAGGTAGTCTTTATTGCTTCCTGATTGGGAATTGAAAATGATATAGTGAATAGTTAAGTTTTAATGCTACCCTTATTTTTTCGCTTAATAATAAAGAAATTTTGAATTAAAGCATGTCTTAAATTATACATGCATTATTTGAATGCTAAGGTATCTTTATTAACGACCTATTTTGTTGTAAAATTTAAAATTCACCCTTGTGAGTAATGTACTAATGAGCTGTTATTTATCAACAACAACCTGTCATTTCTCTTATTCTACGGTAGTTTGACGTAATTTTTATGAGTATTGTGTTTCTGCAAAATTGAAAATTCCCATTGCAGAGCAATATTTCTATAATAATTAGTGAACGCTATGGCAAATCGAATAAAGAAAAAATCCGCTGCTCCAAATCCTGACGAACTCACGTCGGACAAAGAAGAAGTGGTCACGGTAAATGAAATAGTAAAGGATGAAAGAACCTTTAAAATAGCAGGCACTATTTGTCTTTTGTTGTCCTTGTTTTTGTTTATTGCACTCACTTCTTATGCTTTTACCTGGCAGGAAGACCAGGACAAAATTCAACAATTTGGCATCAAAATATTCAGTGTAGACGATGTGATTGTTGGCAACTTATTGGGCGTTCTTGGCGCTTACGTTGCCAATGCATTTATTTTTAAGGGTTTTGGTATTGCATCCTTTCTTTTTTGTACTGTATTCTTTGTTGTAGGAATAAACTTATTGTTTTCTAAAAAAGTTTTCTCTTTATTAAAAAATCTTAGGTTCGTATTGGTTGGCCTTGTGGTTGTGAGTGTAACTATGGCTTTTATTTTTCGCAATAGCCAGTTCAGTTTTGGCGGGGCATTTG
>JANMZN010000267.1:0-2175 GCA_031383285.1 Segetibacter sp. | reverse complement strand
TAGATAAGCCAATCCATGGTATGAATTAATAATTGGAGTTTCTTTTTTAATAAACACCAATTCTCGTCTCACAGAGCATCCCGATGAGAAAAATAACACCAGTATTATCCACTTCAAATTAATTATCAATTGTCCTTCTATTTGATTTATCATTGATGATATTTTTTGTATTCGAATCAGTCGGATACATTTTTCCTGTTTGATTAGACTGTAGACCTGTTTGATTATATTCATAACTCCCACTTTCGTGAAGATGATTTGCGGATGAATTGTGTCCTGCCTCATGAATAGCAGATTCAGCATTCGTGAAAGATTGAGTAACTGCATCTTTAACAGCAATAATATTCAGAGCTGGCATATTTGGCCCCATTCCTTCACACATACCCGCCGCCATTGCCCCTTCATTAGATGACCTAATATAATTATTCATAAAGAATATCCCTTGACGCAAGATTATCTCTCCAGTCCATTCGCTAAGAACTGGCTCAGATGAATCTTCAGGAGCGGTAAACGCATCCTTAGATGTCAATTCAGCAAGAAAAATCACTCCTCGACCTGCTGGGTCTTCCATAATAAACTGAACTGCATCGTTAATAGTAGTCCCTTCTTTTTTTATTATATTATAATTGTACTCCACCATGATTTCATAAACATCATTAATATCACTCGCTCCAGCATTTTTCTCATACCAAGGTCCAGTTTCTGTATTGACATAAGAAACAAAATCAATAGGTTCTGAAGCAGTTGGAGGGTTTTTACCCGATAATGTTGTGTTCCCTTTTTCAGCAAGCTCATGAAACTTATCAGCATTAATGTCATGTACTCCATTCATGGCTCCTTTCCCTTCGGTAATAACTAAATAATCTAAAGAAATTACTATATGACATTTCCCAGGTGTACCATAGGTTGGTGAGGTCACAGTAACATCTAACCGTTCCAAGCCTTCTATATCAATCGCCTTTATCGGCATATTACTTGCAAATTGGTAAGGAGAAAGCATTGCATATTGTGAAACTAAAGGATCCACACTCAAAAACTTCCCAAGCGCCGCATTGTAAATCCTGAATCCATAATCATATGTACTCAATCCGCCACCCATTCCTTCCGCATCTTTTTCCTTCCCATTAAACCCATACCGATACCCATCACTCCAGCTTCTTTCCGAGATTACTGTTCCGAATGGATAGTAATGTGGAGTGGAGGTGGATGCTGAGCGGGGGTTCATGGATTCAAATATAGTCTTCTCCGACAAATGCAGAGTTCATTTCTCCGGGAATACCATTTGCTATCACTCCACGACCGTAATGATGGCCACGGATTGTGATCCATTCGGGATTCATTAAGGGACATTTAAAGGACTTGATTCAATGGAAATATAGCGAGATACATAGAAAAAGAACACTCACGAAGGGATTTTTTTAGAAGCAGTTTCAAGTCAGATTCGAACGAAGCGAAAATGCGCTTATCTTTGAGAACAGATAAGAAAGAGCTGATACTTTTGAGGTTTCTTTAGAGCATCCCTCAGTTGCAGGCTTTCTTCGAATTTTTTCAAGACATAAAAAACGGTGATTTGTAGACAAATAATTCGTTTTTACGAAACTGGAAGCATTCCGTCTGAAAAATGGAGTGCAAGAAAATAAAAAAAATGTATAACTATGGAAACAGTATTAGTGCAAATCAACAATATCAAGGCATATAGACTACTGGAGGACTTAGAGGACTTGCATATTATCAAGGTACTTAAAAAAAGTATTCAGCCTCAGCAAAAGCTTTCGGAAAAGTATGCTGGAAAACTGCCTACTGAGGTAGCAGACGAACTTCAAAATTATATAACCCAAAGCCGCAACGAATGGAACAATCGCAGTATTTAATTGATACCAATTCGGTTATTGATTATCTGGGAAATAAACTTCCTTCTTCAGGTATGGATTTTATGAATTCAATTATTGATGCGGTGCCCAATATTTCAGTAGTTACGAAAATTGAATTACTTGGCTTCAATGCCACTGATGAACATTCTGCTACGCTGGTTAATTTTATAAATGATGCCACGGTGTTAGATCTAACTGACAATGTCGTAGAAACAAGTATTGATATTCGAAAAAAGTACAGAGCCAAACTACCTGATGCAATTAAATCATACACTATAGCTGTTGCTGCAATAATTGCATCAGG
>JANMZN010000223.1:0-6603 GCA_031383285.1 Segetibacter sp. | reverse complement strand
TCCGCCACCCTTTGGATCGGCAGATAATAAAAAAGCTAATTGAAACATTGATTCTATTTTTTATTTGGTATTAAAATGAGATCCTTTGAAAGGACCTTTTTTGATTTGTGTAAAGAATTATTAATTGAATCCTTTTTTATTATCTGCCGATCCAAAGGGTGGCGGATCTATGCAACTTATTATGATGGGCGCAATTATGCTCGTTTTCTGGCTATTTATGATCCGTCCTCAAGCCAAAAAGGCAAAGTTGCAAAAGACTTTTATTAGCGACATCAAGAAAGGTGATAAAATAGTAACCATTGCCGGAATACATGGAACAGTTAACAAAGTAAACGATGATAATTTAACCTTGCAGTTGGAAGTTAGTCCAGGTAGCTACATTAAGATTGAAAAATCTGCTATTAGTCTGGAGTGGAGTCAGCAGGTAAATAAGATAGCAACAGAGACCAAATAATCATTGGGATTACTATTTTGAAGCCAAAATCAGGATCTATGTTGAAGATAGGTTTGACTGGTGGAATAGGAAGTGGTAAAAGTGCTGTGGCAACCATTTTCAAGCTGTTGGGCATTCCGGTGTTTGATGCTGACATGGAAGCTAAGCGAATCATGGAGCAGGATGCAGGTCTTGTGCAGTCAATAATTAATACCTTTGGAGTAGAAAGTTATTTAGCAGGTAAGCTCAATCGGGCTTACCTGTCTAATTTAGTTTTTAAAGACTCTTATAAACTAGATCAGTTAAATGCTTTGGTTCACCCTGTTACCATAGCCGCCGCCAATAAATGGATGAAGCAGCAAACCACCCCATATGTAATAAAAGAAGCCGCACTTATGTTTGAATCTGGATCAGCTGGACAGCTCGATTATGTTATTGGGGTATCTGCTCCTATTCATTTACGGATCAAAAGGGTAATGGATAGAGATGGGTCAACCCGCGATGAAGTACTAGCACGAATGAACCGCCAAATAGATAATAAAATTAAAATGATGCTCTGCGATTTTGTTATTACCAATGATGAACAAACCCTTGTTATTCCACAGGTCCTTGTATTACATGAGAAGTTTCTGAAAGTTGGAGCAGTAGTTAACTAATTGCCATGAGTTAAATGCCTCAAAGCATAAAACCCATTCGATTTTAGGTAAATAAAATAGCAGTCAACTAAAGTAGATGAGCAAAATAAAAATTTTATATCCCAAAAACCAATTTTAGCAACAACTTAAAGATTATCAAAAATAATCACAGTTGTACACCGCTTGAACTTAGGATTTCCAAATTACATGTATCGTTTACCAAATACAACTACAGCACAGTCGCTTAATGTATCTCTTTAAAAATTGCCATTATCAGAAAATTTACAGTTAGAAATAATTGAGGAAAATGATAAAGTAGCAGCAAAGAATAATGAAATTGTACTTTACTGGAAGCAAAAACTGGAAAATCTTGAATTAAATGAACAATAATATAAAAACACAAAATTGCCTTTGTTAGATTTAGCTCAAATATTGCAAACCCATCCTACTCTTATTTCAAAAATGGTTAACAAAGGTTTAAACCTAAACCTTAATGATTGGATTAATACCTATCGGGAAAAATCTTTAATAACCATGTTGCAAAATTATGAACATGAAACACAAACCCTTTTGGGTATCTCCATCGATTGTAGCTTTAATTCCAAATCTAGTTTTAATCGTTGCTTTAATAAACTTACGGGCACCTCTCCAAAAATTTTTATTAAAACATTAGTGCCAAATCATGATGTAGTGCGAACAGACTTATAAAATTAGCCATTTTTGCAAAAAACAAATCATGAAACACTTTTTGCCCTTGTTTAAACATTTTATGAAGACAACTATTTTATTTGCGCTAACATTAATAGCAGGACAAGCCTTTACCCAAAGTAAGCAAGTTCAAGAAAGAATTTTGCAAGTTGAAAACAATTTAATTCCTTATGTCCCTGTTCAAGGTTTTAAGGGTTGGAACATATTTGAGAGAATGAAAGATTACAAAGTGCCAGGATTGAGCATAGCTGTAATTAAAGATTATAAAATCGATTGGGCAAAATCTTATGGTGTGGCAGACACGATAAAAAAAATTCCTGTTACAACTGAAACAATGTTTTCGGCAGGTTCAATCAGTAAATTTTTAATGGCAGTTACCGCTTTAAAAATGGTTGAGAATGGTGAAATTGAATTGGAGAAACCAATCAACAACTACCTTACATCCTGGAAAATTGCAGAGAATGACTACACACAAAAAACACCCATCACTTTAAGAATGCTATTGAGCCATTCAGCAGGAACTTCCCAAACTTCCTATTTTGGTTTTTCACCTTCACAGCCGTTACCAACTATTGTAGAAATTTTAAGTGGTGCAAAAATTTCAGAAACAAGACCCGTTGTTGTAAATAGCGAACCAAATAATGAATTTCGTTATTCCGGTGGCGGAAGTATGATTGCTCAATTGGCTTTAATGGACGTTTCTAAAAAAAGCTTTTCTAACCTAACACAAGAAATACTTTTTGATAAACTTGGAATGAAAAATTCAACTTTTGAACAACCAGTTCCGTTAAAATATGCAAAGCAATGTTCTTGGTCATATTCGGCTGCATCGTGGTTTAAAGGTATGCCGTATGTGTATCCTCAACAAGCAGCAGCAGGACTTTATACTACACCAACTGACCTTGCAAAGTTTTTTATCGACATACAAAAATCCTATTTAGGCAAAGGGAAAATATTAAATAAAGCCACAACAAAAAAAATGCTTACGGCACAACAAAACGTTTCTGATGGAGGGTATAAAGAGCAAATTGGAATTGGACCATTTTTAATTCAACGAACAGACAACAAAGACCCAAAGGGAGTTTACTTTGAGTTTACAGGAGTAAATGCAGGTTTCTTAGCTTATGGTATGGCAAGCGTTGAAGGTGGCAATGGCGTAATTATAATGCTTAATTCAGGCGATGACCAAAATGGAATTGGAAAAGAAATAAGAAGAGCGGTTGCAAAAGTGTATAACTGGACAAACTTTTTACCAACCGAAATAAAACCAATTAAAATGCCCGATACAGCATTAGACAAATTTGTTGGGCGTTACAGAATGAGTACAAATGAAGTGCTTTACCTGCGAAAAGAGAAAAACTATTTGGTTGAGACAATTAATGAAGGAGGTGATATTTATTGTTTTCCCGTATCAAAAGACACCATTGTTTTTACAGATTTCAACATAAAAGGCTTCTTTAAAAGAAATGAAAATGGAGATGTAATTGGGCTTCAAAATATTTATCAGGAAAAGCCTATGCTTAAAATGAAAGACGATGAATTTTCGCCAAATGAATACTTAAATTTAAAAAAATATGACGAAGCAAAGAAAGCATTTGCTGCTATGAATATGAACGAAGGACAGATTACATACTTAGCTTACGACTTGATAAATAAAAAACCATTAAATGCAATCGCTGTAAAAACAATTTTAGACTTGGCAACAACGCAACATCCAAATTCGTCTATGGTTTATAGTCGTTGGGGCGACTATTATTTAAAACTCAACGACAAACCAAATGCAATAAATAGCTATCAAAAAGCTTTAGAACTTGATCCCAACGACCAACAAACAAAAGAGATTTTAGAAACCTTAAAAAAATAACTATCTCAATGAAACAAGTCCAATCATCAATACTCATTTTAGCTCTGTTTTTTGTTTCAGAAATTACAAAAGCACAAAACGACACAACGACTTATGACTTCAAAGACTTTGATAAAGTGCAAATTGAAAATATAAATGGAGCAGTTGAAATAGAGTTAGGAAAACAATTCATCATCATTATTTCTGGCAATGACAATGCACAAGAGCAGGTTAAAATAACCAAATCAGACAATAAGTTATTGGTTAAATTGGACAACAAATTTGTAATTGATTGGAAGAAAAGAAAGGTAGTTAAAGTTAAAATTGTAATGCCAGAGATTTCTAAACTATTTAATTTTTCAAATGCGGATGTAAGTGTTCAAAATTTTGCAGGCAGCTATTTTGGAGTTGAAAATAAAGGAAACGGTAACGTATCGGTTGCAGGTTCAATTGTTGACTTCATTGAAATAAAAAACAATGGAAATGGAAACCTTGAAACAAAAAACATTGTTTCAAAAAAAGTGGACATTTCTAAATCAGGCAATGGAGATGTAAATATTAGAACAGACGCCAATTTTGATGTTGAAATGGAAGGTAATGGCGACATCGTAAATTACGGCAAATGGAACGCAATTATTAACAAGCAAAGTGGAACTGGGAAAGTGGTTTACAGGAACTAACAACACAGGTGCTTTTAAAGGAACAATAACAGCACACAACAAAAAAGGGTTTTGCACAATTAAAGTTTGAACTTGTAGAAATCATCGGCAGGACATATCCAATCTTAATAATCGTCGGTCATAATTCTGTTGGACATTAGTTCTAAACTTTGGCTTATATTGTAAATGTAGTTTTTTTCTGGTAAGACATTTGGTTAATTCCCTATTTGTGTAGAGCATTGTATGTAATCTCAGTTCTTTCATCAAATCTCAACCTTTTTCCACTTACCATTTTTAAAAATAAGATAAGTGCCAATTGTAATGGCAGTTTCTGCAATCAATATTGCTATAAAAACGCCTTTGGGACCCATAGAAAACCAAATGGCCAATGTATATGCAAGTGGTATCTGAAACAACCAAAACCCAACCAGATTAATAAGTGTCGGCGTTCTGCTATCCCCTGCCCCATTAAATGCATTCATAAGTACCATACCTATACCATATGAAATATAGCCAAGGGTAATGATGTGCAAGGCTAATGTAGCAACACGCACGACTTCAGTATCATCATTTATTAAGGATACAATGGGCGTTCCTAAGAAATAGAAAACACCAGTAACTATTGCCATAAAAATGGTGTTGTATTTCGCAATGGTCCAAACGCTCTTTTCTGCCCTCATTGGTTCCTTTGCCCCAAGGTTCTGACCAACTAAAGTAGCCGCTGCATTAGAGAGTCCCCAGGCTGGTAATAAAAAAAATAACAACAGCCTTATAGCAATGGTATAACCGGCAATAGCATTACTACCAAACCCAGCAATTATTCTGGCAAGAAAAATCCAACTAGCTGAAGCGACTAGAAACTGCATGGTTCCAGTGCTTGCTACATTTACCAGGCTTTTTAATATCTTTTTATCAGGTACAAAATCTGCTAACTTAAGCGAAAGCATCCCTTTAGAATTTGCCAAATTGTACAATTGGTAACAGACCCCAATTCCACGTCCTGTAGTGGTGGCCATAGCCGCACCAACTAGGCCAAATGCGGGTATAGGACCAAAACCAAATATTAGTACCGGACATAGGATGATATTGCAAATGTTGGCAATCCACAAGCTACGCATGGCAATACCTGCATCTCCGGCACCCCTAAAAATTCCATTGATGAGAAAAAGCATAATGATGACGATGCATCCGCCAAACATCAACCGTGCATAGGGAATACCAATGGCCAATACACTATCAGGCGCTCCCACCAATTGTAAAATATTTTTGGCGTAGATAAAGCCTAGAATGGAAAGAACAATAGCAAGTATGACAGCCAGTAAGATAGCCTGCATTGCTGATTTTGAAGCACCTTCACGGTTCTTCTCTCCTACTCTTCTTGCTACCATTGCAGTAGCGGCCATACTTAAACCTATAGAAATAGAATAAATGATGGTAAGAAAGGATTCTGTTAATCCAACTGTAGCAGCAGCATCTTTCCCAAGTTTACCAACAAAGAAAATATCAACCACAGCAAAAACACTTTCCATACACATTTCGAGAATCATGGGAATGGCTAAAATGAATACAGCCCGCCTGATACTTCCCTTTGTATAGTCTTGTTCGGTACCCTTTATGGAGTCCTTTAAAAGCTTAAAAATAGAAGAGAACGATTTATTGTTGATTTTCGAATAAGTCATTTTGAAATCTAATTAATTGTAAGAATTGTTTGGGCCTATTGCCCCAAATGTCAGTATTAGGGGTTGCTATTGCAGTAAAAAAAACCAATTAGAATTTCATAATTCAACAATTGTAGAATAGCAAAGGTAATTTTTTATCTAAAAATTTTTAACAATAATATCAATATCAACAACAGAATCGTTTAATATTTACAAAAAACACCTACTTTCAAGTGATCAATTCCACTGAAACCAATTATTTTATGATACAACGTTCAATATTTTCTATTGTCTCCTTATTCGCTTTTATGGCGCTAAGCCATTCACAAACGTATGCTGACAGCTCACTTTTTAATAAAAAGTCTCCTATTAAAGGAAATGAAAAAGTGAACATCAACATCGTTAAGTTTAACCTTGCGGGTTTAGTGTTAAACAATTATACTTTTCAATATGAAAGAGTTTTCAAACGCAAAATGTCGGTAGCCCTTTCTGCTCGTTTTATGCCTTACAGCACCTTACCAATTAAACAATTGTTAAGGGACTATATGGGCAATAACAACCCAGACAGTTATGGTATCATTGATCGTTTTAAGGTGAGTAATTTTTCTTTTACACCCGAAGTAAGGTTTTATTTAGGCAAAGGAAATGGGCAGGGATTTTATATAGC
>JANMZN010000191.1:0-14303 GCA_031383285.1 Segetibacter sp. | reverse complement strand
TGAATTTATAGAAAAGGTTTTTACCGTAATGAACAATACGCCACAGCATACCTATCAGGTGCTCACTAAAAGAGCTGACCGCTTGTACGAACTGCACCACCGGCTACAATGGACACCCAATATATGGATGGGCGTTTCTGTGGAAGACGAAAAGGTAATGGACCGAATAGATTTTTTAAGAGAAACCAATGCTGTAGTAAAGTTTCTTTCGTGCGAACCACTCATTGGACCACTGCCTGATATGAACCTCGATAACATACACTGGGTAATAGTGGGTGGAGAAAGTGGCAGAAAAGCAAGACCAATGAAAGAAGATTGGGTTTGGGATATTCGGCAACAATGCAATGATGCAGGAGTAGCTTTCTTCTTTAAACAATGGGGTGGCACCAATAAGAAGAAAGCAGGCAGAGAACTCGGCGGAAGAACGTATGATGAAATGCCGCACTTAACGTAAGGTTATGCAGCGACAGGAATAGCTACTACCAATACAATAGATTAAACGCAGTTCGACACAGCGAGATGTCATGAAAAACAAAAATCAGAACCAACAGCATAGCCTTTCATTGGGTTATTTTTTGGCTCTTTTTTTACTAAATTTTTTAGTATTTATAAATCATAAAAATATGGAACGAAAAATAGTTGACACGGTCTACAGGGGCCACAAAAACTTTATGGAACAAGGTATTTGCCGAACTGACGAACAAGAAAACAATCCTCCGGACGATGAATGCATGGGCCGAAGCATTGACCTGAATGAACAATTAATCAGAAACAAATCTGCCACTTTTTTCTTTCGCATGAATGGCGAGGCCATGACAGGTGCAGGCATACACAATGGCGACTGTTTGGTGGTGGACCGAAGCATTACCCAAGTGAATGGAAAAGTGGTAGTGGCCGTACTAAATGGAGAAATGATGGTGCGCCGGCTGGAGAAAACCATTAATAAAATAAGACTGATACCTGAAACAGCAAAGCTGTCACCCATTGAGATAGATCCGTTTGCGGCGTTTAGTGTATGGGGTGTAGTCACCTATGTTATTCATGCATTGTAAATGCTGGTGCCATTTTCATTTCAGTTTTTTAGCTTTTAAATTTTCACTTGTCACCACATGAATATTAATAACCGGACAATAGCACACTTTGACCTCGACGCTTTTTTTGTAAGCGTAGAATGCCGCAAAAATCCGAAGCTTAAGGGCAGACCTGTGATAGTGGGTGGTGGAGAACGGGGCGTGGTGGCAGCATGCAGTTACGAAACCAGAAAATTTGGTGTAAGGAGTGCCATGCCCATCAAACTGGCCAAACGTTTGTGCCCCGAAGCATTGGTGATCAAAGGTGATATGGAAGCCTATTCCAAGTGTTCTAATGAAGTAACCGAAATCATTGCAGCAGAAGTACCCCTGTTTGAAAAAGCGAGCATTGATGAGTTCTATATAGACATGACCGGCATGGATAAATTCTTTGGCTGTGTCAAGTACACCGACCACCTAAAACAAAAGATTACCAAAGACACCCGGCTAAGCATCTCCTACGGATTGGCGAGCAATAAACTGATCAGCAAAGTGGCTACCGATGAACGGAAACCAAATGGGCAGCTCTGCATCCCATTTGGAGAAGAGAAAAATTTTCTGGCTCCCCTACCTATTGAAAAAATGCCTATGGTTGGTAATAAAACCAGCGAACTGTTGAGAAATATGGGTGTGGATACCATCCGTATTCTTAGCCAGATACCGATAGAGATGATGACCAACCTGCTGGGAAAAAATGGCATTGAACTATGGCGAAGGGCAAATGGCATAGACGAAACTCCGGTAGTACCCTACTACGAACAGAAGAGCATTGGCACCGAAAGCACTTTCGATACCGATACCATCGATATTGATTTTCTGCACAAAGAGCTACTGAGAATGACCGAACAGGTTGCTTTTGAATTGCGCAGCAATAATAAACTGGCAGGATGCATAACGGTTAAAATACGGTACAGCGATTTTCAGACACTCACACGGCAAGCATCCATACCCTACACTGCTGCCGATCATATACTGATCACTACAGGAAGAGAACTGTTTGACAGGCTTTACGAACGCCGGTTATTAGTACGTCTGATAGGTGTACGAGTGAGCCACCTGGTACCCGGCAATTACCAAATTCACCTATTTGATGATACACAGGAAATGATACGGCTTTACCAGTCAATAGACAGCATAAAAAAACAGTTTGGTGAAAATCTGTTACGACGTGCCGGTGGACCCATAGAAACCGGTAGCGGAAAACGACATAAGTTTTTATTTACCGGAAGGTGAAAGAATAAAATGACAACAATGAATAGCCTTCGCATTACCTATTAAAAAGCTCTATGTACCTCAATTGTAAAACATGGTTTAGTCTTCGCTATGGCACTATAAAAACAGAGCGGCTGGTAGAACTGGCGGCAGAGAATGGTATTGACACCCTGGCATTGACCAACATAAACACCACTGCAGATCTTTGGGACTTTGTAGATTTTTGCCAACAACGCAATATAAAACCCATAGCAGGTGTCGAGATAAGAAATGACAACCAATTCATGTACCTCTTACTTGCCAACAACAACAATGGGCTATACCTCATTAATTGCTTTCTCTCAACACATCTTCAAAACAACCTTCCCTTTCCGGATCGACCAATGTTTATCAGTGACATTTATATTGTATATCCTTTAGGAAAGTACAATCCTGAAGCGCTACTGCAAAATGAGTGGATAGGTGTACAGACAACCGAGGTGAATAAACTATATGCCACAAAACCACACTTGCTGCCCAATAAGTATGTAATCCGGCACCCTGTCACTTTCGAAGATGACCGCTCGTTTAATGTACACAGGCTGTTGCGGGCTATAGATAGAAACATTGTACTGAGTAAACAGTCAAAAGAAGATATTGCCGGACGGCACGAAAAGTTTGTATCGCACACCACATTACTCCAGGCGTTTCAGTACTACCCGTCTATTATCACCTCCACGCTGCAGGTAATGGACAATTGTTCTATTTCCATAGATTTTAAAACAGATAAGACGCGGAAAATGTATTCATCAACCAAAACGGATGATAAGACGCTGCTGAAAAAACTTGCCAATGATGGTATGATCCGCCGCTATGGAAAAAATAATACGGTAGCCAAAGAACGAGTGATCAAGGAACTGAAGATCATCAACGACATGGGCTTCAATGCCTATTTTCTGATAACGTGGGATATTATTCGGTACGCAAAAAGCCGTGATTTTTTTTATGTAGGGCGAGGTAGTGGCGCCAACTCCATAGTGGCCTATTGTCTGGAAATAACAGACGTGGATCCTTTGGAACTGGACCTGTATTTTGAACGGTTTATGAATCCCTATCGCACCGTGCCTCCTGATTTTGATATTGACTTTTCCTGGACAGACCGCGACGAAATGATTGACTACGTTTTTACCCGATATGGACACGAGTATGTATCGCTCATAGCCGCATACACTACTTTTCAAAGACGTGCCATCACCCGAGAATTGGGAAAAGTATTTGGCCTGCCCAAAGAAGAAATAGATCAACTGGAAGGCAGTAGTTTTAAAGACGATAAAATACAAAGACAAATACTGCATTACAGCAGCTTACTGCAAGACTTTCCCAATCACCTCAGCATTCATGCAGGCGGTATGCTCATCAGCGATCAACCTATGAATCATTACTCGGCTACACAACTTCCTCCAAAGGGGTTTTTGACTTCGCAAATAGATATGCACGTAGCAGAAAAGATTGGACTGTTCAAGTTAGATATTCTAAGCCAACGCGGATTGGGACACATAAAAGAATGCATGGAACTGGTAAAAGAAAACAGAGGAGAAATCGTCAACATACGCGAAGTAGAGAAATTTAAAAAAGATAAAAGACTGGCAGACCAAATACGAAAAGCAGATACCATAGGCTGCTTTTATATAGAAAGCCCCGCTATGCGGCAACTACTGCAGAAACTGCGCTGCGATGATTACCTTACATTGGTAGCAGCCAGTTCTATCATTCGTCCAGGCGTATCGCAGAGCGGCATGATGAAGCAGTATATACATCGCTATCACCATCCTAAGGACTTTGACTATCTGCATCCAAAAATGGAAGAGCTACTAAAAGAAACCTATGGTGTAATGGTGTACCAGGAAGATGTAATAAAAGTAGCGCATCACTTTGCAGGCCTTGACCTAGGTGAAGCAGATGTGCTAAGAAGAGCCATGAGTGGAAAATATCGTGGTCACAAAGAATTTGAAAAAATACAGGAGAAATTTTTTACCAGTTGCAAAGCAAAAGGTTACGAGGATACCCTTACAAATGAAGTATGGAGACAGATACAGAGTTTTGGCGGCTACTCCTTTTCCAAAGCGCACTCTGCTAGCTTTGCTGTAGAAAGTTACCAAAGCCTCTTTCTAATAGTTTATTATCCCATGGAGTTCATGGTAGCGGTTATCAACAACTTCGGCGGCTTTTACTCAAGAGAATTATACTTTCATGAACTAAAGAAAACAGGTGCCATCTTACATGCACCATGCGTCAACCAAAGCAACTACCTTACTGGTATCAAAGGCAAGGACGTATGGGTTGGCTTCATCCACATTGATGGGCTAGAAAAAGAGTTCACTTTGTCGCTCATAGAAAACCGGGAAAAGCATGGAACTTTCCAACACCTTCAAGACTTTATTGAACGGTTGCAACCAGGAATGGAACAGTTAAATATGCTGATTCGTATTGGTGCATTCCGGTTTACCGGCAGGAGTAAGAAAGAACTGTTGTGGGAGGCCAACTTTCTGCAAAAAAAGAACAGCAAACATTCTGTAGCAAGTATTTTATTTAAAGAAAAACCCATAGCGTTTACATTGCCCGAACTAAAACAATACCCGCTGGATGATGCCATTGACCAAATAGAACTACTGGGATTTCCACTTTGCAATCCCTTTGAAATGGTAAACGACAATCCCGGCAACTATGTAGCAGCAGCAACGCTCGATAAATACTTAGGAAAAGAAATTATTGTTCTTGGCTACCTGATTACCTCTAAGCCATCGCGGACGATACACAATGAAACCATGTTTTTTCACACTTTTATAGATGCGGCAGGCGATTGGCTCGATACTGTTTTCTTTCCGCCAACGGCAAAGTACTATAATGTGAATGGTAAGGGATTTTATACCATGAAAGGCAAAGTAATTGAGGAATTTGGCGTATTTACTGTTGATGTTAGATATTGCAAAAAAATCGGCATTAAAACAAGAACGGACCAACCTACAATAGTAAGGAAAGCTTTTCTGCCCGAGGCAAGCGAAAAGGAAGACCATTTGCAAGACGAACTGAGATAATTTTTATACTATTGCTATCAGGAAAATCTAAACTATTCATAAAAAGGATGAGATTTTACTAAGCCGAAGTATGACAAAGGACTTATTTTTGCAGCAATTATGAATGTGACAGACGATTTGCAGACAAGATGGTGGGAACTGGAGGCAAAAATGCTTGACCGGTTTGGAAAAAAACCTGATATGGAAGGGGTCTTGTTTTTGGTAGGATTGCAGGAAACTGGGTTTATTAGAGAAAAAGTAACCAAAGAGCAAAAACAGGACATCATGCACGTTGCAGTATGTACTTTGCTATCAGAAAGTGGCTATTATATTTTAGAAGGAAAAGATGAAGAGGGATGGCCACATTTTAAACAAGTAAAAGAAATACCTTCGCTTGAACTGATTGAGCAGGAAAATTTTCTGAAAGATCACGTATTATTATACTTTCAAAAACAAGGATTTTAATGACTA
Organism: Segetibacter sp.; assembly: GCA_031383285.1. Taxonomy (GTDB): domain Bacteria; phylum Bacteroidota; class Bacteroidia; order Chitinophagales; family Chitinophagaceae; genus Segetibacter. The sequence goes on along the minus strand of JANMZN010000191.1, from coordinate 8,497 downwards.
GAATAATTTTAACCGCAGTTGTGTTATTAATGGGCCTAAGCACAGAGGCACAGGTAAAAAAACCAGTAGTCAAAAAAACAGTACCTACTAAAGTGATACTACAACCGGCAGTTCCGGTTGTAGACGCATGGAAGCAGTTAAATAGTACCGAAAAATTGGTTGAAATAACAACAGATTTTGGTGTGATGGTTGCACGATTATATGATAGCACCCCACTTCATCGGGATAATTTTGTAAAACTAGTACAGGAAAAATTTTATGATAGCCTTTTGTTTCACCGTATCATTAGTGGATTTATGATACAAGGAGGAGATCCATTAAGCAAGACTGCACCCGATGGTGTACAATTAGGCAGTGGATCAGCTCCGGGAGAAAGAGTTCCTGCAGAGTTTAGGTCTAACTTGTTTCATAAAAAAGGCAGCTTGGCAGCCGCCCGGGACAACAATCCTACAAAAGCAAGCAGCAATTGCCAGTTTTATATTGTAGGCGGAAAACCCGCACAAGAGCAGGAACTAAGGACTACTGTATATACAAAAACACAAAAAGAAATATATAGCAAGATTGGTGGCACCCCATTTTTGGACCAGAATTATACAGTATTTGGTGAAATCATAAGTGGTCTGGATGTGATAGATAGAATAGCCAGTCAACCCAAAGACGGCTCTGACAGACCGGCACAGAATATTAGAATGCAAATGCGGCTATTGAATTAATAGAAAAATTATCTTCACAAAATCAAATTATATAAAATGAACTTTCCCGAAAACCTACGCTACACAAAAGATCACGAATGGATATTGCTGGAAGGAACAACTGCTACAGTTGGCATCACAGAATTTGCACAAGGCGAATTGGGTGATATCGTATATGTAGACATTGACAGTGTTGGAAAATCCTTGAATGCTGAGGAAATATTTGGAACTGTTGAGGCAGTAAAGACCGTAAGTGATTTATACTTACCATTAAATGGAACTATTACAGAAGTAAATCCCGGCTTGGCCAACAATCCCGAATTGGTAAACAGCGACCCATACGGAGAAGGTTGGATGATAAAAATGACTGTTTCTGACATAGGAGAATTTGAAAAATTAATGACGGCTGAGGCATATGGAGAATTGGTTTCTTAGCCAATTACTTCCATTGATATTTAAAAATAATTTCTTTGATACTTAAACTCCTGTTCATACAAGTTATGATACAGGAGTTATTTTTTTTATAATATAAATCTGAAACGGTGAAAATAAGCTGGTTTTTGCCGGGCATTGTTTGGCTGATTTTTACAACCATTTTATTATTGTTACCCGGAGACGATTTGCCAAGCAATGGATTTTTTGGGATAGAACATTTTGACAAAATCGTTCACTTGGGAATGTTTACATTGCTCACTTTTCTATTCTCCCTCCCATACTTGAAATCAGACTCAACAAAAAATGAATTAAAAAAAGCGTCAATTTCAATTGCTTTACTAATAATCATTTATGGTATTCTAATGGAATATGCTCAAAAATATTGGGCTTCTGATAGAGCATTTGACTTGATAGATATATTATTTGATAGCATTGGTAGTATTTTTGGAGTTTTGGTAATAAATAACAGATATACTTACAAAAAAATAGGCCCCGATAGAAATCGGGGCCGCAACCAAAACTAACTGCTTATGAGAAACTTTGATTACATTTTTAATTTGTAATCTTATTTATTTTAAGGCAAACGCTGTGCCAATTTGTTTTCGTTTATCAATTGAAATGTTAAACAATTATAAATAACATTTAGAGGTAAAGTTCGTTTAAAATTCGTTAGTTATTACTTAAGACTTCCATTATTTTTCTTAAAATAATCAATTTTAAGTATTTTTTAATTCCCCTGATTAGTCATTTTTTCTGCATTCTCCGCCATCTGCAACTGCTCTATAAAATCATCTATTTCACCATTAATAACTGCATCAAGATTGTATGAAGTTAAACCAATTCTGTGATCCGTTACTCTACCTTGTGGCCAGTTATAAGTCCTGATCTTAGCACTTCTATCTCCTGTACTTACCAGCGTTTTTCTATGGCGACTAATTTCATCTTCCTGCTTACGTACCTGCGCTTCATACAACCTGGACCGAAGCATGTTCATTGCCTTTTCTCTGTTGCCCAATTGGCTTCTTTCAGTCTGGCAAACTACTACTGTTCCTGTAGGTATATGAGTTAATAACACTTTAGTTTCCACTTTGTTCACGTTCTGTCCACCTGCACCTCCACTTCTTGCAGTTTCCATCTTTACATCACTATCTTTTAACTCAAAATCAATCTCTTCGGCCTCGGGCATAACTGCTACAGTTGCAGCAGAAGTATGAACCCTACCCTGCGTTTCGGTATTAGGTACACGTTGTACCCGATGCACCCCACTCTCAAATTTCATGGTTCCGTACACATCATCACCTTGTACTTCTACTAAAACTTCTTTATAGCCGCCTACTGTTCCTTCGCTTTCGCTAACAACAGCTGTTTTCCAACCTCTTCGACTGCAATATCTTAGGTACATATTCAACAAATCTCCAGCAAATAAGCTAGCCTCATCACCTCCTGTACCAGCACGTATCTCTAGAATTGCATTTTTATCGTCCTGCGGATCTTTTGGAATTAGCAATTTCGTCAATTCCTTTTCCAGTTTTTCCATTCTTTCTTCTACAATTGGCATTTCTATTTTGGCCATCTCTTTCAGATCGTCATCATTGCTATTGAGTGCTTCCTTACTGAAGTCATAATCAGACAGCACCTTTTTATACTGCTCATATGGCGCCATTATTTTCTCCAAGCTCCTGTATTCCTTGCTCAACTTTTGAAATTCTTGTTGATTTCCAATGATTTCAGGATTGGTCAATGCCATGCCAACCTGCTCAAAACGTCCCTTTATTGCGTGTAACTTGTCTAACATCTACGAAGATTATTTGCATTTAGTTTTACCTGCAAGAGGTATTTTATGCGGCAGCGAAGTTAAGGCCTTTATTCTCCTGTACAATACGCTTACTTTTGACCTATGCACTTTTATAAATTTCAGGCTGATAATATTTTTTCAGGTTCCAAGCTACTCCCAGAAAACATGGTGCTCATTACAGATGAAAAAGGAACAATTGTAGACATATTAGAACAAGAGGAAGCGGGGGATAGCATTCAAATAATGCAAGGAATATTGTCACCTGGATTTATTAACTGCCATTGCCACCTAGAACTAAGCCACCTTAAAGGACTAATTCCGGAAAAAACCGGCTTGGTTGATTTTGTTTGCGCAATTGTAAGCCAACGCCATTTTGCACAAGAAGTGAAATTAAATGGAATAATTAATGGTGAAAATGAAATGCTTACTAATGGCATAGTAGCAGTAGGCGATATTTCCAATAACCTTTTTACGCTTGGCCAAAAAGAAAAAGGAAATCTTAAGTACTATAACTTTATTGAAACAAGTGGTTGGTTACCCGACTTTGCTAAAATTAGAATGAATAATAGCATTGAGTATTTCAATAGTTTTTCTAAAGTTGGTCCATCGGCTATTGTGCCTCACAGTCCGTATGCAGTATCAGATTCTTTATGGCAATTGTTAGCGCCATTCTTTAGTGGCAAAACAGTTAGCATCCACAACCAAGAAACTATTTTTGAAGATTCCTTTTTTCTTGAAAAATCAGGCGACCTTCTTCGTATGTATGAGGTAATGAAACTCGATACCTCTTTTTTTCAACCCACAGGAAAAAGCAGTTTGCAAACTTATTATTCCAAACTAACCGCAGCAGCGGCTATTATACTTGTACACAATACTTTTACAAAACAGGCAGACCTTGATTATTTAAAAACCTTCAGCCAATTTGACGACACTTTTTTCTGCATTTGTCCAAATGCAAATAAGTATATCCAGCAGGCATTTCCACCATTAGAAATGTTCATCAAAAACAATTGCAACATCGTATTTGGAACCGATAGCCTTGCCAGCAACTGGAGTCTTAGCATTTTAGATGAAATGAAAACAATTCACAGAAATTTACCCACTATTTCGTTTGAAGAAATGCTGATTTGGGCTACCAATAATGGAGCAAAAGCATTACAAATGGACAATCACCTTGGAAGTTTTATAAAAGGAAAACAGCCAGGAATTGTTTTGATTGAAGGAATAGAAAACGATCACGTAGTCTCTAATACTACAGTCAGACGATTGTTATAATCAATTAAAAATCTCCTGCAATACGGGCAAGCTTTTGATCTCACCAAAATCTGGTACGTGCAAGGCTATGTAATTTTGAAATACCAATGTCAGCTCTTTTCTTACACTTCTTGAAAAGTGAAGTAGCTCCAGATCGCTATAAAAATTAATGTTTAATAACTGAGAAGTAGCCAAAGCCACATGATCTCTGACAATGATAGACTCTATAGGAGCATCAGATACAAACTTACCCTCTTTAAGATCTAAAATCGGAGTGGATAACGAATAAGCTCCCTGAATTTTAAAACCAAGTGCTGCAGCTAAGTGTAAACTGAAATATAATGAGAGGTTTGCAGTTAAGGTTGGAGAAGCTTTATCCAATTGTTTCAAAGTATCCTCTGCCAAATAAAAAAGATCGGGATTGGCTTCTGGTTGTTTGAGACTGTGTTGCAATAGTTCAACAATATAAAGGGCAACGGTATTCTTTACAACATCAAAAAAAATATGTTCATAGAGGCAACTCCATTCATACTCTTTAATGAAATTAAGGTGCTTAAATTCGTTATTGTACACCACCATGTCGAGCAAAGCAGCCGGTTGAAAGTAAATGGCTTTCCCTGAAGATTTTTTTGAAGACTGCCTTACACCTTTAACCATGTAGCTTTGAATGCCGAACAACTCAGTATAAACACTTACAATCACACTTGTTTCACCATACTTTACCGTTCGCAGAACAATACCTTTGGTTTTGTGTGTCATTGCTTTTTTACGATAGAAATACTTTTACCAAAAAGAAGAAAAGAAATATAGATAGAATAATAACTTGTTAAACCCAACAATGACCTCAAATACATTCGAACTAATAACGCTATTGCCCTTAATTAATTACTTGCCTCCATATAAGCTTCAAACCCCGGCTTGACCTTAATGACTTCCAATGACCTTTTTTGCCTACAATGACTCCCAATGACCTTTCTTTACCTCCATGACCTACAATGACTCCCTTTGACCTTTCTTTACTTCGTTGCCCCCCAATGACAATCATGACCTCTTTGACCTTTGTCACTCCAATTTATCTACTCGAACGTACTATAAAAATAAGGCGTCTTCGCTTCAAACTCGGCACTACAAGTATCTACCATTTTATACACCCTGTTGATGCCAAGTTCCTTTCGTTTTTCATACACTTGTTCATCTGTACAGCCACGCATTATTCTGGCAATTTGCTCGTCTCCAAAGCCATTCTTTTTGGCATCTTTTAAAACATCTGCTGGCAAAGTTTCAATAGTGTATTTCATTAATACTTTTTCTATGCTACAAATTTTTTGGATCTGGTACAAAAACCATGGATCTATTCCTGTAACATGGGATATGGTTTTAACCGTCACCCCTTGCATTAATGCGTCTTTTATCCTAAATATTCGATCCCATTTTGGTGTCTTGATATACTCAATAAGGTCTGAACTCTTCATTAGGCTTTTGCCATAATATCCAAGCCCAACTGCATCATTTTCTAAGCTTTGGCAGGCCTTTTGAAGTGCTTCAGTGAAGCTACGACCAATCGCCATTACCTCTCCTACGCTTTTCATTTGTAGTCCAAGCGTGTCATTTGCACCTTTAAACTTATCAAAATTCCACCGAGGCACTTTTACAATTACATAGTCCAATGCGGGCTCAAAATAAGCTGATGTAGTTTTTGTAATTTGGTTTTTCAATTCGTCTAACCTGTAACCTATGGCCAATTTAGATGCTATCTTGGCTATTGGATAACCTGTCGCTTTAGAAGCCAATGCCGAAGATCGGCTAACCCTAGGGTTTATTTCCACTGCTATCAATTCTTCAGTATCTGGATTAAGGGCAAACTGCACATTGCAACCACCAGAAAAATTGCCTAGGCTTCGCATCATTAAAATAGCCTTATTGCGCATTTCCTGAAAAGCGGTATCACTTAGGGTCATAGCAGGTGCTACTGTTATGCTGTCGCCTGTATGAATTCCCATTGGATCCAGATTTTCTACTGTACAAATGATGACTACATTGTCAGATTGGTCTCTAAGCAATTCAAGTTCAAATTCCTTCCAACCCAACACTGCTTTTTCAACCAAAACTTCGTGAATGGGCGATGCGGTCAATCCACGTTGTAATGCTTCATCCAATTCATCTTTACTGTGTACAAATCCGCCACCTGTACCTCCCAAAGTAAACGATGGTCGAATAACCAACGGAAAACCAATTTCCTGTGCAAACTCCTTGCCTTCGAGAAAACTATTGGCTACTCTGCTTGGCGCTACAGCCATTCCAATTTTCACCATTAACTGTCGAAATTTCTCTCTGTCTTCAGCCGTATCTATTGCAGCTACATCTACGCCAATCAGTCGAACATTGTATTTCTCCCAAATGCCCAATTCATCTGCTTCCTTGCACAGGTTGAGGGCCGTTTGACCTCCCATAGTTGGCAACACAGCATCTATATCATTTTCCTCCAGAATCTGCTCTATGCTTTCTACTGTCAGTGGAAGCAAATAAACCCTATCGGCCATCATAGGATCTGTCATAATGGTAGCAGGATTACTGTTGATGAGAATAACCTTTATCCCTTCCTCACGAATACTCCTTGCTGCCTGCGAACCCGCATAATCAAACTCGCATGCCTGACCAATAATAATGGGACCAGAACCAATAATCAAAACAGATTTTATAGAATTATCTTTTGGCATAAAAAACAAATTGTGCAAATGTAAGCCTACTCTATTTGCCATTGTTTTAATTTTTAAAAAAAAGTTACTTTTCAGGATAATCCACAAAATATTTATGCAATGTGTTAACTTTCACCCATGAAATTTCTTTTCCTGTTAAGCATTTATGCAGTTTCTTCAGTAAGCGCACAAGATACCATTCGCAATTTTAGAATAGATAGTGGAGAAGTAGTCTGGCAAAAAACTTTTGCAACCGAATTGGCTGCCTTTGATGTTTTTAGCGAATGGAAAGCAAAAGGACTATTTGCAGAGGCAGGTATTAATAATGGTCAATTGGTTGGGCTTTTAAAACCTTTTGATCCAGATTTAAAGGGAGCCGGATTCTCCGAATGGACTTCGCCTGTTTACCTGTCCAGAAATACATTTCATGGTGAATTTACTATTTCCTATACAGGTGAAAACTATATAGTTACGATGCGACACATGATGCTAGTCCAAAAATATGATGATCCTATGGCTAAGGAAGGTGAAATTTTACCCATAGAAAAAATTGCATTTAACCAAAAGGGAACATTTTCTGATGGCTTTGTAAAATCTCCTGCATATATCTTAAATTATACAATGGATAAAATTTTTAGGTTTAAATAGCCATTCAGTGTAGAATTTATTTTTATACTTATTTTGATTTCATAAATTACATCTGTCAGATGTTTGGTCTTTCAAAATATAGTGGCAACTTCCATTGCAACTCTATGGTGAAATGCAAGTTTAAGCAAGGTACTCCTCCCGAAGAAGTACTGTCTATAGTTGCTGCCTTTGCATTTAAGCGATATTCATTTTCCAATTCAGGCGAAGGAGAATTACAATCACTTCTTTTTAACAGCAAACTCATTGACCAACACTTTTTCAAACAATTCAATACCATGTGCCAACACCCAAAAGTTGTGTACGGGAATCTAAATCATTATATGCATATTTCAATTGATGATCCTACAAATAAGAATAGGATGAGATGGGATTGAGGAAGAATAACACTGGAATTATGTGTAGGCAATTTACTAACCCATTTGACATTAATAGTAAAATCAATAGCTGATAAACGCAATTATATCAACTGCATCTTAGCCACTTTGGGGTCAACTTCTACCGTATCATGTTCAAAATTGAGTTTGATACGCCATTTCTGCATAGTGGCTGCGCCAATTATTGCCTCTTCGCTAAGTCCGGGAACAAGTAAAAATTCATCGCTCAATAAAACATCGTGCAGGTAAAAATCAACAATAATTCTTTCTTTGATTTCAATAAAATGGCCTTCACTGGCTGTTGATATCAGGCGTGTCCTTCCAAGGCTTACCGGCAATTCCAATCCTTCTACATAATCAGGATTGATGCAAGACAGGTTTGCCCCGCTGTCGAAGAGTGTATATAAATGCTTTTCGCCTCTGGAACCTGCAAACAAGAGGGGGAGTTTGATGACAGACATACATTTTGTTTTTGTAAAAATACGAAAAGTATGTTAGAGCCGTCATTGCCTGGGGGACGAAGAGTAGCACAACATGGAAAAAGCCCAATAGCATTACCAACCCTGAATGGAGTCCACCACAGGCGGATAGACTGTTGCCAAT
>JANMZN010000175.1:0-6411 GCA_031383285.1 Segetibacter sp. | reverse complement strand
ATCTTGCGGAATACCATTGCCGTTATCTTTCACCATTATTTCTACTTTGTCATGTAATTGGTTTGTGATTACTGTAACTAAAGGTTTGAAACTATCACCAAGAAGGTTCTTCTTTTCTGCAACTGAATAGAATGCATTGTTGTATAAATTGAGCAACACCCTTCCAATGTCTTGCGGTATAACTTCTATCTTTCCTATGCTATCATCAAAATCTGTTTTGAAATCTGCATTGAATGACTTGTCTTTTGCCCTCAAACCATGATAAGCTAAGCGTAAATATTCATCTGCTAAAGCATTAATGTCTGTTGGTTCTTTTTTGCCTGAGCTACTTCGCGAATGTTGCAGCATTCCTTTCACAATTGCATCTGCACGTTTACCATGATGATTTATTTTTTGTTCATTCTCTTTTATATCATTCAATAGCATCTTCGCTTCTGAAATATTTCCTTTGTCTATTTCTTCACCTGCTTCGCCAATCAATTCAGTATTCACTTCCGAAAAATTATTGACAAAGTTCAACGGGTTTTGAATTTCGTGGGCAATGCCTGCCGTTAGTTCTCCGAGGCTTGCCATTTTTTCTGACTGGATAAGTTGTTTTTGTGTATTCTTTAATTCACGCAGTGTTGTTTCTATTTCCTGTTTTTGAGATTGCAATAAAGAGTTTGCCTTTTGTTTGTGTTTGTTGTTCCTATACAATACGATAGCCAATACTATGAAACCTGTAATGATGCTTATAAGGCCATACATTTTTATTTTGGTATCATATTGCTGCTTTGCTAACCTGCTTTGCTGCTCCTGTTGCTGAAGACGGGCTGCTTCATTAAAAGAAAGGGTTTGAAACTGTCTTACTTTATCTGAATTGTACAGGCTATCTTTTAATGTTACCGAAAGATGAAGATATTTATAAGCACTATCTAGCTGTCCATTGGCTTTATATAAATCTGCAATGAGTGGACTTATTTGTGCAATAAAATAATTTGAATTTTCGCCCCACGATTGAACAGTTTTTTTATTGGTTTGATAAAAAATTAAAGCCCTTCTGGCATACAACATTGCTGAGTCTAGGTTGCCTTCTTTTTGAAACACCTTTGCCATTCCTTCATTCGCGGCTGCAATCCAATAATCAGGAGTTTTTATGATAGCTAACCTATAATACATAAGAGCAGTTTTATTATCTCCCTTTCCAGCATATATATCTGCCAGTAATTTATTGGCAGAGGCTAAGTATCCATCGGCAAAATTCAGCCATTCTACTGTCGTCATTTTATTTGCATAAGGCAAAGCAGAATCAAGTAATTGGAGGTTATAAAATGCAGAACCTATGATATTGTTTACATTCCATTTTATCAAGGCAAACCTTGAATCCTTTGAGTTTACAGTGTGTAAAATAGACTCGGCTAATTTCCCATAACTTAACACATGCCGAAAATCCTGCATGGAATTATAATCGTTGGTAATCTGTACAATGGTGGAAACAAGTAGAAATTTATCATCTCCTTTTTCTGCCAATTTTAAATTTTCCAGCCTCAGCTCCAATGCTTTTGGATAATTTCCCAAAGAATGCATAAGAAAGGCTATTACTTCCTGGAGACCTATATATTGAGCTGCATAATTTGTTTGATTATGTAATTTGTCATTGGAAGAAGCCATTATTTTTTGCTGTAACTGTAGTGCAGTCTGAGCGTAAAATAACGCCGAATCCGAATTAAAATATTCGGGGGAAAACCCATAGGCGTAGGCAATTGAAGCTAAAATTTTTATACGGTTACTATCTTCCTTTTCCTTTGCAAGTGCATACCATTTATCAATAAAAATCTGGTCCCGCCATCTCATTACACTATCTATTAAAGTAGTATCCTTAGTTATGATAACGGTACGATCAGGCACCTCATCACCATTATCTTGTTTTTCAACGCTAAACCAACTACCTCTATGAAATTTATATTTAAGAGCGCCTGCTTTTATATTGAGCGTTATTGATTTTTCTTCACCATAAGGATGCAACAAATATTTACTGTTGGCAGTAGAGTCCCAGTTAGCGAATGTTCCGGTTATTAAAATACTATCATGATGGATAATCGTTTTTTCTTTTAAAATAAATTGCACTTTGTATTGCGCATGCAGCGTAAAATTTATTAGTAGAAAAAAAACAAAACTCAAAATCTTTTTCATTATGCCATTTTTAATTCAATCAATGATAAATCTGGTTTATTTCTAAACAGAAGGAATACGAATAATAAACACACTCCCTTCTCCCCGTCCGACCAGGTTATCCGGGTCGGCTTCTTTTGTCTCCACCTTCAATTCTCCACCATGCGCTTTCACTATATCATAACTCAAACTCAATCCCAAACCTGTTCCTTGACCGGTTGGCTTGGTTGTAAAGAAGGGTTGAAATATTTTGTCTAGTATTTTTTGAGGGATGCCATTGCCGTTGTCTGCAACTCTAATTTCAACACTTTTTTCTAACTTTTTTGTACTGACAGATACCGTTGGTTGATAATCAGCAATCCCTGATTTCTTTTTTTCATCTACCACGTAAAAAGCATTGGTAATTAAATTCAAAATCACTCTACCTATATCTTGCGAAATTATATTGATGTCTCCAATTGATGAATCAAAATCAGTTTTCATGATAGCATTAAACGATTTGTCCTTTGCACGAAGTCCGTGATAGGCTAATCGCAAATATTCATCAGCCAAAGCATTGATATCTGTAGGTTCTTTTTGGCCATTGCTACTTCGACTATGTTGCAACATTCCTTTCACAATAGAGTCGGCTCTTTTTCCATGGTGATTAATTTTTTCTTCATTTTCAAAAATGTCTTTTGCAAGTGCTTTTACTTCTTCCATATTCCCTTTTTCAATTTCATCATTCATTTCTATTAGAAGTTCTTTGTTTACTTCCGAAAAATTATTAACGAAGTTTAATGGGTTCTGAATTTCGTGTGCTATGCCTGCTGTGAGTTCTCCCAAACTAGCCATTTTTTCGGATTGGATCAATTGACCCTGGGTATTTTTCAAATCTTCCAATGATTTAGACAATTCACTGGTTCGCTTGCTGATCTTATTTTCAAGCAATATGTTTTCCTGGATTAGCTGGTGGCTTCTGTAACGAGCGTATGCTCCAATAACAGTAACAGCAGCCATTACATAAAGTATATATGCCCACCATGTTTTCCACCAAGGAGGGAGTATGGCAAAGCCATATTCGTCCACATTGCTCCATAAGCCATTAAAACCTTGGGTACTTACCCTGAAAGTATAATGGCCTGCGGTAAGGTTATAATAATTTCTTGTGCTACTTTTATCAGAAGCATCGCTCCATGTTTTATCAGCACCTTCCAGGATATAACGATACCTTATTTTTTCTCTTCCTTTAATATCATTGTTGATAAAAGAAAAATTAACTGAATTCTGGTCATAAGGCAGTGTTAATCCTATGGGCAATTTAAAGCCGGGAGTAAGACTGTCCCAACGGATATGATGGTTTATTAAGTAGCCAGCATCTTTGGGTAAATCATTTTTTAAATAGAAAGTCGTTTTGGTTTCATCCCATAAAGTATCGCCAGCTTTTATGTGGTTGCCAAGTGTTGCCCAGTTGGAAAATGAAAGTGGCTGGTCCATAATGCTAATACCGGTAATGTTAACCTGAGGCAATACACTATCTGCCACCGGCTCCTGTGTAACTACGGTAAGTATTGGCGTGATGCCCCACCAGCTTTGCCCTGTCTTAGTTACAAAGCCTGTGTTTTGATTATAATCATTATATGGAAAACCTTCCCTTTTGCCGTAATTAATAAAACGCCAGGGCAATGCCTTATTTACCGTGCTGCCCGGTTTTATAATTTTAATAAGCCCGTCCGAAGAGCCGGCATAGATGGTGCCATTCTGCTCCGCCATATCATAAATTTCCTGTGGCACTAATCCCTCTTTAGGAGTAAGGTTGGTAATGGTAAAATTGCCTGTATTGATAATTGAAATCCCTTTTAAAGTGCCTACCCAAATTTCACCATTAGTATGCTGTAGTAATTTGAACACTACATTATTGCAAAGGCCTTCCTTTTCACGAAGGTATTTTACAGTATTGTTGTTAGGGTTGATAACTGTAATGCCACTATCAGACCCTATCCAAAAATTTCCTTGCCTGTCTTTAATCATATCCCAGTTTAAATCTGATAATAAGCCAGTTGATTTGCGGATTGTTTTAATAGTGTTTTTATTAGTGTTATACAAAACAATCCCATTGGTATCAGAACTTATCCATAGCTGCCCACCGCTGTCTGCAACACATTTTTTTGTATTCGAGAGCAACTCCTTCCCTTGATTGTAATTGGTTAATATTTTCTTTTCTGCATTCAGAATAGAAAGGCCTGACGCTGTACTTATAACCATATTTCCAAGATCGTCTGCCATTATCCTTGTTGCACTTCCAAGCCCCTGTTTCATTCCAAGGACTTTCAGCTGATTTTTTTGAGGATCGTATATGTTAACACCTTGGTATGTACCTAACCAAATGCTACCTTTTTTATCTTCTACAATGCCCCATACATTACTATCCGTTAGCCCTTGTTTTGTGGTAATGTGTTCTGGCAATGGCCCCTTGGTATCTATAATAACAACTCCTTTGCCCAGTGTTCCCAGCCAGATGGATCCGTTTCTATCAATCAGGCAACTTCCTCTGAATAACTGGTCAGTCATTTTTATATCCATCAATATTTGCCTGATAGCTGTCCGTTCTTTATTCAAAATATAAGATGTATCATTCCTCAACATCCATATTTGCTGGTGGCTGTCTTCTGCAATCCCCACCGCAAATCCGTCAAATCCATTTTTTTGATTAATACTGCCTAGCGTTTTATTTTTTAATGAAATCACATTTATCCCATTACCTACTGAAGCTAACCACATATCTCCCCGGCTATCTTCAAAAAACCTTAATATAAAATTGCCGGTAATACCCTCTGCTTTTGTGATTTTTTTTACATGTTTTCTTGTCTTATCCACAATGGCGGCATATCCAAAACACGCCAACCAGATATTTTTATGTTGATCCTCTGAAATAGTTACTACATTATTTGTATAACTCGGTTCCTTTATGCTGCGAATATTTTTTATACTTTCTGTCGAAGGGTCTATTAAAAAAATGCCATGTAAAAAACTACCTGCCCAAATTATTCCTGCATGATCGCAGATGACACATGTAAACAAAATATCAGACGCATAACGCTTTACTATATTGGTAGTAGTATTCATTATATAAATACCATCCCCAAAAGTTGCTAGCCATATATTACCCTCCTGGTCTTTTGCCATTCCGGTAATAGTAAAATCTCCTCCATTTGAATTTTTATTAAGGAATGAATAAATATAAAGGTATTCGCCGTCGTACATACATAGCCCTTTTTCTGTTGCCAGCCAAGTATATCCATATTTATCTATTAGGGATGCATTAATATTTATACCGGGCAGGCCTTCTTCTGTACTAAACTGAAGTACGCCGGTGGTAGTATTAGGCATCAGCTTAGGAACACCTGCTTTTACTTTTGTTGGCTTGGGCAAAATAAATTGCTGCATACGGAATGGCTGTGATGGGGTTTCACCTAAATTAAATGCACTATCCTGTAAACTGGCGAGGTCAAATTTTGTTTGTTGAATTGGCTCTTTTAAAGGCTTAAAATCATTAAAGCCGAATGGCCTTGACGGCAGTTTATCTAAATCCAGATGGATTGATTGAGGTGGCTTTAAACTATCGGGGCTTATTGTTATGTATTGGTATGGAACCGGGCTGCTGAATGCAAATTTTTTTGTTACAGGTTTGGCAAAGCCGTTTTCATCCGCAGGAAAAGGGATATGATCCGGCTTAAGGTTGCAGGATACAAAAACAAGCGGCAGTATAACAATTAATAGATGCTTTTTGATAGTCGTAAGTTTTAGAATTTAAATTTAATTATTCTATGCCAAAGGGAGATGAATAGTAAATATAGAACCTTCTCCTTCCTTGGTCACTACTTTCAATTGTCCGCCATGCGCTTTCACTATATCATAACTCAAACTCAATCCCAAACCTGTTCCTTGACCGGTTGGCTTGGTTGTAAAGAATGGTTGAAAGATCTTATCCAGTATTTTTTGAGGGATACCATTGCCGTTGTCTTCAACCTTAATTTCAACACTATTTTCTAACTTTTTTGTAATAACAGATACCATTGGTTGATAATCAGCAATCCCTGATTTCTTCTTCTCATCAACAACGTAAAATGCATTTGTTATTAAATTCAAAATCACTCTACCTATATCTTGCGAAATGATATTGATGTTGCCAATTGATGAGTCAAAATCAGTTTTCATGTTCGCATTAAACGATTTGTCCTTTGCACGAAGTCCATGATAGGCTAATCGTAAATATTCATC
>JANMZN010000128.1:0-12785 GCA_031383285.1 Segetibacter sp. | reverse complement strand
AAGTCGCTTAATTTTTTCTTTACGACATTTTGATGAGGATCAGGATAGCGATTAAGCTCTCCAAAGGGATTCTCATTGGCATCTAGAAATACACCATCATTGCCAGAAAACTCATCTCTTGCACTTGAATATGGTTTGAGGCTGAGAATATTTCTTCGAACTATTTTTTCTAATTCAAACATTTTACAAACTTTTTAGCCTTAACGTAACTGCATTTTTATGTGCAAATAATTGTTCTGCCGCTGCCATTGTTTCAATAGCCGGTCCTATATTTTTTATTCCTTCTCGTGTTAATTCTTGAAAAGTAATTTTCTTAACAAAACTATCAAGGGATACGCCACTGTAAGCTTTGGAGAAGCCGTTTGTTGGTAGTGTGTGGTTAGTGCCGCTTGCATAATCGCCTGCGCTTTCGCAACTATAATTACCTAGAAATACAGAACCTGCATTAATAATATTGGAAATTTCTTTTTTAGCTTTTTCAATAGCTAAAATCAAATGCTCCGGGGCATATTCATTACTGAATGAAAGGCAATCGCTGATGCTATCAAACACAATAGCTTTGCTATTTCTTAATGCTTGTTTTGCAACTTCTTTTCTTGATAATTCTTTCAATTGTATGGTCACTTCTGCCAATGTTTGATCAACTATCTGTTCATCATTTGACAATAGGATAACCTGACTATCAGCGCCGTGTTCTGCTTGAGACAGTAGGTCAGCAGCTACATAAGAAGGCTTACAATATTTATCTGCAATGATGAGTACTTCGCTTGGGCCGGCCGGCATATCAATAGCAACACCTATTTGCTGTGCCATTTGTTTGGCTGCAGTCACATATTGATTTCCAGGTCCGAAAATCTTGTTCACCTTCGGGACGATTTTAGTTCCAAATGTCATTGCGGCAATGGCTTGAATGCCACCAACAGAATACACTGATGTAATACCCACTAAACTTGCTGAATATAATATTGCAGGATTTATCTCACCTTTCGTATTAGGAGGAGTGCATAGTATTATTTCTTTGCAACCTGCAATTTTTGCTGGTATACCCAACATCAAAACTGTGGAAAATAGTGGGGCTGAACCTCCCGGAATATAGATCCCTACTTTTTCTATTCCCCTGCTTTCTCTCCAGCATTTAACACCTTTTGTTGTTTCTATTATTTTGGTAAGTTCTTTCTGAGCAAGATGAAATTTTTCAATATTCTTTTTCGCCAATTGGATGGCTGCTTTTAATTCCTTCGAAACTTGTTTAGAAGAATCGGTAATAGTTTTCTCATCTACCCAGTATGATCTTACATCAATTTTATCAAACAAAAGACTATAATTTCTAACTGCTACATCACCATTCTTTTTTACTGCTGAAAATACTTCTTCAACTAAATTTGATAACTCAGTTCTATCTTGTGTAGGACGCATTGATAGTTTTGTCCATTCTTGTCTTTTCGGGTTTATTATTTTCTTCATTTTCTTTACTTGTAATATTTGTTTACAACACCATTTTTTCGATAGGTACAACTAAAATTCCTTGAGCTCCTATAGTTATTAGTTGATCAATTATTTCCCAAAACTCATCTTCTTTAACTACTGAATGAATACTTACCCAACCTTCTTTTGAGAGCGGTAGAATAGTGGGTGCTTTCATACCGGGTAATATGGACGATATTTTTTCAACTGCGGTTAGTGGTGCGTTTAATAAAATATATTTATGCTCCACAGCGGTTCTAACAGCTTTTATGCGAAATAAAAGTTTCTCTAGTATCTGTTGCTTTTCTGTATTCAGATTCTTATTTGCAATAATAACAGCAGTGCTTTTGGTGACTACTTCCACCTCTTTTAGCCCGTTCATTAGCAGTGTACTTCCGGTACTTACTATATCAAATATGGCATTAGCCAATCCGATGCCGGGGGCAATTTCCACACTGCCGCCTATCTCCTCAATTTCTACCTTAATATTTTTTTCATCAAAGTATTTTTTAAGTATTTTGGGATAACTTGTAGCCACTTTTTTATTGTTGAAATAAGATAAGCCTTGGTACACTTCATCTTTTGGGATGGCTAATGACAGTTTGCAACCTGCAAAGCCTAATTTTTCTATTTTTTGCACATCTTTCCCTTTTTCCCAAACCTCGTTCTCGCCTAATATGCCTATATCTGCAACGCCTTGTTCTACATACTGTGGAATATCATCATCGCGTAAGAATAAAACCTCAATAGGGAAGTTCTGCGATTCTGCTTTTAGTTTGCGATCTCCATTGCTTATTTTAATGCCACAATCATTTAGGAGTTCTAAGGACTTTTCACTTAATCGCCCACTTTTTTGAATGGCTATTTTTAGTTTACTCATTTTTTCACTTTTTTGTGTCTGAGTAAAACGGAGGGTTAAGGCAACAAAAAACCCGTCTGTTTTACTCAGACGGGTTTCGTTATATGTTTTAGTTACTTTATAACATCATCACCTCGACTGAGCGAATAAATGATGATGATGATGTAACATATTAGCGTTCATATTTGTTCTTAATTTTTAGCGAAGTTATAGGGGATGTTTGGTTTCTCAAAATTAAATTTTGTAATAGTCCTAGCTTACTGTGCTGCCGACGTTTAAAAATTTTAGCCTTTCTAAGACTTATTTGATCTCTGTATAGTCCTGAACCTTAAAGGCGCATGGTACCATTTATTGAAAATAATGGCACCTATTTTTTCCTATTTCCTACGCTATTGATCGTTGACTAAAAACAATTAAGCAGTGGTCAATTCAATTTACTGTTTCACACTTTTTTTGTAAATAGGGAATTGGAATGTGTTACAACAGCTACAACTATATTTTATTTTCTACATGCTTTTAATAATGCAATACTTTATTATTTTCTATAAACATTTAGGATTTGTTCTTCTTCATTTCCCTTAATGCCAACAAAAAACCTGCTGCGAATAATAGCGTAATAAGCCCTGCGAAATATGGTATTATTTCAGACATTTTTATTGTTGTTAATTAGTTTTAAATAAATTCCGAAAGCTAGAATGGAAGGCACCCAAATACCAATAAATATAGCGGCATTGACTTCTCCTTTAAAGTATAATATTTCTGAAAAAATAAGCGATAGAAAAGCCGCAACGAATAATAAGATGTCAGTTGCTGTAAATTTTTTAAACATAATTGAGTTATTTGGATTCCTTGTTTTTTCACTAAAAAACAAATGTAACCTAAAGTGACCGATAAACTTTGTTGCTAACCTTTTATTTATGCTAGCCAACCATTTAGGTTGAAATATTTTATTTATTATGATTGCTTTTAGTTGAGGATAAAGTTGTGTTTAAGATTAAATTGAAATAGTAGTACTGAATTTTAAACACTAATTTTTATTTTGGCTTAATTGAAGATATTATCTAGGTAACCTCTAAAGTATAGTCTAGCCAAATTCTCCAAAGTGAATCTTATTTAGATGGTTTATAAATTGTTCTTATTAGTCTTTGCATCACCCACAAACCTGAAACCTTTTTTTATGCCGCTTTTGTGTGTTCATCACCAAGAGCCCTTTGTTTATCTAGGTTTGCAGGTGAAGAACACCTGCAAATGCTGGAAATATCAAAAAATTATTCCTTTACAAACATTTTTGTTTCCGATAAAAAGTTAAATTCATTGTAGAAGTTAATGCAATAGACTCCTATAGGTAAATGGCTAATATCGATTTGCGAATTGATTTTCGATGATGCAATGACTACCCCCAATTGATTTGCAATTCTATAAGTTTTGATGTTGCTGTTACCTGCATCAATTCTTAAAATATTTTTTGATGGATTTGGATAAATATGAATAATCTGATTGTTTTCATTAGCGACTTTTAACGCCAAAACTTTTGAGTACGTAAATTTTCCATCAATATCTATTTGTTTTAAACGATAGTATAATAATGATTTAGTTGTAACACCTTTATCTATGAATGAATATGAGTTTACTATAGTTGAATTTGAGAACGATTTTACTTCGCCAATTTTTTCAAAAGATAGTCCATCTAAACTTTTTTCAATTGCAAAATAGCTTGTGTTTATTTCGTTTTGTGTTTGCCAAATTAGGTTTTTGTTATTGTCTTTTATTGCACCAGAAAAACTAAGAAAACGTAGTGGCAATGTAGTTTCTGTCCATAGCAATCCGTTTGAATTATATTTAATGACAAAGCAGTCGTTATTGCCAATACTTGTGAAATTTTTTGTGTTTGCCGATGGGTCAATGTCAGCATTTGTTCCATAAAGTTGTCCAGTTATTATAGGATTATTTTCTTGGTCAACTGAAAGCCCAGCAACAATATTATTAGCAGAAGAGCCAGTGCCTCCAAAATTAAAAGCCCAAAAACAATTGCTTAAATCGTTGGAATATTTAGCTAAAAAACAATCGGCAGTTGGGGAAAATGCAGTTCTTGAAATTGTTCCAAAGGTTGCTGTACCATTCATCCAACCTGCTATATAAACATTATTATTATTATCAAATTCAATTCTGTGTCCACCATCACCTGCACCACTACCCATATCTACAGCATAACGCAAATTTCCAGAACTGTCATAAGATGTGATGTATAAAGCAGAATTTGTGATTGATTTAATTGCAGCAGAAGGGTCAAAATCAACAGAACCTACACCTGATAACCTGTCTGTAAAATAAGGATTACCATTACTATCGCAACGCAATGCACCTGGTGAAACTAAATCTTGTGCAGCTCCTCCAATTTGTTTTGCCCAATGTAGCGTTCCATCAACTGTATTGTACCTTGCAATAAAAATATCGTTTTGTCCAGCGCTGGATAGTGTTGTTGTAGTTGCTAAAGGATTAAAGTTTACACCTGTACCTCTAAAATTTCCTGCTACATATAAATTACCAAAATTGTCTAAATCGCAAGTAGCATAAGTTTCATTGAATACACTTGTTCCTTTAACATCCAAAATTTCTGCCCATTGACAAATACCACTTGAATTGTATTTAGCTATAAAAAGACCTGCCGAAGCATCGGGCAATGATAAATTTAATGCTGTACCAAGGGGATCAAAATTCATTGTACCGTGAAAGCCTCCAACTACAGAACTATTTCCTGATGCATCTGTAGAAATATCCCAAGCTCTTTCTTGTGTTTCTTGACCAATATTGCCCAAGCCAAAAGCCCATGGGTAGTTTCCGTCTTTATCATACTTAGCTACAAAAATATCCTCGTTGCCTTGCGTTGAGATTGTGCCGCCACCAGCAGGATTGAAGTTGGCATTTAATGCACCTGTTGTTGTTGTGCTACCAAAGTATCCAGTAACATAGATATTTTTTTGTGCATCTGTTCCAATGCCGTGTGGTGCTTCACTTGTAGCAATTCCACCAAAGTGTTTTCCCCAAAGTAGGTTGCCGTGTTTATCGAATTTTGTTAGAGCAATTTGAGTGGTTGCACCCGGTGCAGTCAAATTAGTTGTTCCGTTGGGGTTTACATAAATAGTGTTTTGAAAAAGTGAACCACTAATATAATTGGTGTCGGCATCAATTGCACTTGCTTTGCCATATTCCATACCAGTGCTGCTATATAAAACTGATAGGCTATTTTGTGCAGTTAAATTGGTAATTGAAATTGAAAGCACGATGATTGAGAGTAGATATTTTTTCATACAACTTTATTTAATTAAGGCGTGAAGTAAAGGATAGTTATTGAAATTGAAAATAGGTAACGAAAACGAAACTATTGTAACGTTTACTATACTTTTGCGTGTTTATTAAGTTTCAAATTTAAAAAAGTATGAAAAGAATTGAAATTACCTGTCCTATTACTTCAACGATGTCTGTTATTAATGGAAAGTGGAAGTTAGTTATTCTTTGGTATTTGAAAGATGGACCACAACGATTTACTGCTTTAAAGAAATTAATTCCAGAATGTTCTTTAAAAATGTTTAACGATAATTTGAAAGAACTTGAGAAAGGAGGAATAATTGAACGTAAAGTTTTTGCCGAAGTGCCACCAAGGGTTGAATATAAAATTTCATCGTATGGCTTATCCCTTTTACCGATTGTGAATGTATTAAGGAATTGGGGTGTTCAGCATTTGGTTAGCAATCCAAGTTTGATGGATAAGAATAAGTCTTTACAAGAAATGATAACTTTAATTACAAGTAAAGAAGCTATAGTCTAAATGCTGTTTTGTTGATGTTTTATTCTGTTGCTCAATTGAAATACTGCAGCTTGCAAGAAGCGAAGGTGTTAAGGCTCTTTTGTAATGCTTTCAGAGCCTTGTTTATAGCGACTTCGCATAAATAAACTGAAGCAGAACCAATATTGCGAATGTGCCTTATCGAAGCGTTGGCTTTTGTTGTTTTGCACTATCGTTCATCTGTGATTCGTCATCCCCATAGCAGTCAAACAACATAGCTGCTAACGACAGTCTGGGAAAAAACTACCTCGTACAACAAATAAACACATGGCTTTGTAAAGTCACAATTGAACAAGAATTTTGTTTCATCTTTTTATGCAGTACATGCAAGGCAAAAGCCGTCTTCGAACTTTTGTCTTTAAAGATTCTCCTATTCAGGGCTTGGCAGCTTTGCTAAGGCAACCTGCGATAGGCAAAAGATAAACGCAAAGAGAATATGCACAGGTTCATTTGCCAGCGCACAGTGCTTATGAAAAGGAAAACATTCTTAAAACATAGCAGGGTCTTATACTTGCACATGTAGGGCTTTGCTATGAAGACCTTGCTAAGACAAATAGATTACCCTGCCGCTGTTGTGTGTTTATCACCAACAGCCCTTTGTTCATCCGGGTTTGCAGGTGAGAATACTTGCAATGGCGGAATGGTATGTGTGGTGCTTTTTCATTTGGCCTGTTACAGTCTTACTTTAAAACCACCATTGAAAATAAATCCGTCTGTTGGGGTATAAACTTCTCTGAATAGAGGATTTTGAATTGTCTCCGAATACATACTTTCCCATTTAGATTGTCGAGTGTCTAAAAAGTTTTCAAGGTTGAAAAATATACTGAATTGTTTAAATTTATATTCGCTTGAAATGCCTGTAACCCAATAATCACGGACTTTTTCGTTGTTGTTTAAATATTGTTGCCCCACATAAAAGAGTTCATAACCGATGCGTAATTTTTCATTCAATTCATACATAATGTCAATATTGAGATGATGTTTTGCAGTTAAAGGATTGACAGAAGAAACGTTATTGAAATTTCTGTTTACATCTGTGTAAGTATAACCAATAAAACAAGAAATATCATCAAGCCGAAGTTTGATAGTTGTTTCAAAGCCCTTGGCTTCAATATTTCCGTTGGCATTTTCAAAAGAGAAATTATTACTAGTCGTAACTGGATTTAGCACCAAAGGATTTTTAATACTTGTGTAAAAATACAATTGATTGATTGAAAAACTAATGTCGCCAAAAATGATTGTTTTGTAAGTAATATCAGCATTTAAGCCATACGATTTTTCTGGACTAACTTTTGAAAAGTCAAGCGGATTGATGTTTTGAAAGGCTTTTTCTTCTGCGTCTTCTGAAAAAATAGTAGGCGTTTTGTAGCCCAAACCACCGCCAATCCTTGAAGTTAGTTTGTCTGCTATTTTGTACAACAATGATAAACGAGGTAATGCAAAAAAATTGCTTCTATTGGTTATGTCAAAACGCAAACCGCTTTCAACAATAAATTTTTTGGAAACCTTTAAGTTGTTTTGTGCAAATACACCAAATGCAGCATTGAAATAATCTAATTTATTGGTAGCAATATTGATTTGATTGAAATTGTCTGAAATAAAATTTGCTCCCAGACTCCATTCAGATTTTTCTTTTGGAACTAGATAGTTTGCTTCGCTAAAAGTTGCTACTTGTTGCCCTTCAAAATTATAATTTGGTCGCTCAATTGTCCTGTTAAAATATCCAATGCTATTTTTAATTGTCAATATATTTTTGTTGGCAAATATCTTTTCAAATTTCGCCTGGGTTGAATATCGTTTTGTGTTATTGGTTTCAAAAAATGTATGAGTAGCATCGGCTTTATTGTTAATTACCTGCAAGTCGCCACCGGTCCGAATTTCAAAGCCTGCATTTATGCCAAAATTAAAGGTTGTTTTGTCGTTTGGATAATAAAAGAACTTTGGGCTTATGGAATAACGGCTATAATTTGGAATGTCCGAAAAGCTATCGCTGTTTGCATCATAGGCTTTTTGAAAATTGCTTGATGCGTAAATTGTAAGCCCTGATTTTTTATACCTTTCTGAATAAAAACCACTTAAATCCAAAGCATTCGTTTGATTGGTGTTTGCTAAAAAAGAAATCTCTCTTTGGTCAGTTGGCTCTTTTGTAATAAGGTTTATAAGCCCTGCAATTGCTCCGCCGCCGTACAAAGTTGATGTAGAACCTTTGATAACTTCCACTCTTTTTAAATTCAAAGGTGGAATTTGCAAAACACTCAACCCACTTGCAAAGCCTGAATACAAGGGAAAACCATCTTGTAAAAGTTGTGTATATTTTCCGTCTAAGCCTTGTATGCGTATGCTTGCACTACCCGAAACCTGGGATGTCTGTTGCGTTTGAACACCTGAAATTTCAGAAACCAACATTTTAATATTTCCTGGTTGCATTACTGATTTTTCCTCTAAGTCGGCTAACGGAATACCTTCAATACGGGTAGGAATGTTTTTGATATTTCGACTGCTTCTTGTTGAAGAAACTATTTTTACTTCTTCTAATTCTTCCGATGAAGGTTCTAAAAATATGGTGATTGTATCGCTTTGAGGAAATAAAATACTCTTTTCCTTCTCTTTAAACCCAACAGATTTGATGATGATAGTTTGTTTTCCGTTCGGAATATTTTTAAGTTCGGCAAAACCTTTATCGTCAGAAGTTGTGCCATTTTGAGTTCCTTTTAAAAGCACCGAAACGCCAATTAATGATTCATTAGTCTTTTCGTCTTTAATGATAGTTTTGAAAGTATTTTGAGCGAAAACATTTGTCGAGAAAGTAATAATGAAAAGTAGGGAAAGTATTTTTCGCATTTTCGTAGTTACGTTTATAATTTAAGTCGTAAGGTTACGAAATAAAGTTGCGGGTGTTTGTCGCCCTCTGAAGTTAGCAGGGTCGCTGATAGCATTGCACACAATGTCAGTCTGTGAAAAAATCACCGCGTACAACAAATATACACATGGCTTTGTAAAGTCACAACTGAATAAGAGCATTGTTTCATTTTCCTTTGTAGTTTATACAAGGCACCAGCCGTTTTCGAACTTTTGTCTTCAAAGTTTCTCCTTCTCAGTGCTTGGCAGCTTTGCTAAGGGAACCTGTGATAGGCAAAAGATAATCTCAAAAGGGTAGGACAGGTTCATTTGCCAACGAACAGTGCTTATGAAAAAGAAAAAATGCTTTGAACATAGCAGGGTTTCCTACTTGCACACATAGGGCTATGTTATGAAGATCCAACTAGGACGAATAGATTATTCTGCCGCTGTTGTATGTTCATCGCCAACAGCCCTTTGTTCATCTGGGTTTGCAGGTGAGGAACACCTGAAAAGGCGGAATGTGTTGGCTGAAGTGGCTAGGATATTGATTTTAGGATATGTTCAATTTTCTCTTTTAATTCTGGAATATCATTTTTAATAATTTCCCAAACTAAACTGGAGTCAATACCAAAATATTCATGAGCAAATACATTTCGCATTCCGACAATATGAGCCCACTCTATATCTGAAAATTTAGATTTTAATGCTGTAGATAGGTGATTACTTGCTTCGCCAATTATTTCCATTTGCTTTATGCATGCAAATCGCATCATTGAATTTTCGAGAAATACAGCAAAGTTCGCCGCAATTAAATATTTATGAATTTCGTCAATTGCATCAAGAATATGTTGCAATCTGATTTTGTCTCCTAGTTCATTTCTCATATATCAACCGTTTTTCTACATCAACAAGTGGTTTAATATATTTTGACATCCCATTTGAAGAAACTAAATCGACTTCATTATTCAATAGCTTTTCGAGATCAAGTTTCATTTGAATAAACTGCAGCCCAATTTTTTGACTGTAGTCTAAATCAACTAAAATATCTATATCGCTGTTATTATCTGCCATTCCTCGAACATAGGATCCAAACAAGTATGCTTTCAATACAGGGCGTGTTTTAAAGTAATTTTTAATTGATTCTATTTTGGTACTATCTAATGTCATGAAACAAATATACAAAATCTACAAAGAAGTGAGCTGCTCCGTCAAGGTTATGATTAACAGCAGTCTGTGAAAAAACCACCGCGTACAATAAATATACACATGGCTTTGTAAAGTCACAACTGAACAAGCGCATTGTTTCATTTTTCAATTCAATACATACAAGGCACAAGCCGTTTTGAACTTTTGTCCTCACAGTTTCTCCTACTCAGTGCCTGGTAGCTGTGCAAAGGAAACCTGTGATATGTAAAAGATAGAAGCAAAAGGGTAGGACAGGTTCATTTGCCAACGATCATTGCATATGAAAAGGAAAACATGCTTAGAACATTGCAGTGTTTCCTACTTGCACACATAGGGCTATGTAATGAAGATCCAACTAAGACGAATAGATTATTCTGCCGCTGTTGTATGTTCATCACCAACAGCCGTTTGTTCATCTGGGTTTGCAGGTGAAGAACACCTGCAAGGGCGGAAAGATGGGGTGTTAAAAAAAATATTCAGCCGCATTGCATTTAAAAAAGGAAGAGCCGCAGCCATTACAGCCCTTGCCAGAAGGCTGGCAGAAATATTATGGATAATGACTGTTCGTAAAGTACCATACAAACTACAAAATGAAATGGACTATGATAAACAAACAAAAAAAGTATCATTAAAAATATAAAACACAAAATGAGAAAAATGAATTGAACAACAGATGATATAGCAATGGGTGGGCTGGTAACCAATTAGTTAGACCCTGAATGGATGCAGTAAGCTGAAACCAATGCTGGGATATGTAGAACTCCTGATTGCTGCAACGTCAAGCCATACTTGCACAAAACTGTGTTAGCGGTATGGCGTTCGTCGCTTTGTCTCAAAACATTTTTTTTATTTTGTTGTCTTGGCCCCAATTTTATCGCCAAGCTTTTCAAATTCTATGTCATTGGGTTCCCATAGTTCAATTTTATTGCCTTCTAAATCCATGATATGAATGAATTTTCCGTAATCAGCCGTTTCAACATTGTCCACGATTGTTATACTGTCTTTTCTAAGCTGATCAATAAGTGCTTCTAGGTTTTCAACTCTGTAATTAATCATAAAGTCTTTAGTTGAAGGCTCAAAGTATTTCGTTTTTTCACTAAACGGGCTCCACTGCGTAAAGCCTTTTTTTGTTGTATCTGCACCTTGTCTCCACTCAAAAACTGCCCCGTAGTTGTTAGTATTTAAACCAAGATGAGTTTTATACCATTCTCTAACTTTTTTGGGATCCTTGCATTTGAAAAAGATACCGCCTATTCCTGTCGCCTTTTTCACTTGTTGTTCGCCATTAGAATTTGAAATCAGCGATTTGAAAGCGAATCCAAGTGCGAATGTGGCGATAAGAGTGAGAGTAATTAATATTCTTTTTTTCATTTGTCGGAGTTTTAAATTTAGGATGGTTGCCAATTACGCTTACCGCTAACGAATACGGCTAGGCTTTGTAGCGGCAATAGCATTCTTTCCGCCGGGCAGCCGAAGCTAAATTAGTAATTAAATGTTGATGAATAAAACTGAAGCTAAATAGCTAACTTTCCGACAGAACTACAGCATAGTAGCGAACTAAAGTTGATTGCTCCAACTTTCCGCCGCCATATTGCGAAACCGCATATTGGGCGTTCGTGCTAACTATCAATAAGGTTGTATCAAAACATCAGTTGGAATATGCAGCTTATCATGTAGTTGGCGTATCATTTCAAGTGACAATTTTCTCTTACCATTTAGAATTTCACTTGCACGACTTTTCAATCCAACCACTTTTGCTAAGTCTACCTGATTGTACCCCAATTGTTCCATTCTAAATTTAATGGCTTCAATTGGATCGGGCAATCCAATGGAAAAATGTTCATTTTCATATTTCTCAATGAGGATACTTAATACTTCAAGCTCATCGCCTTTTGGAGTTCCTTTTCTGGCGTCGAAAATTAATTCCATTCTTTCCATTGCTTGGTTATAATCCTTTTTTGTTTTTATCGGCTTTACTGTCATTATTTAAATTTTTGTTGCGTCAACTTTATCATACTCAGCGTGTGTCCCAATAAACCTTATCCATACCATTTGGTAATCATAATTTATTTTCACAATGAGACGATAATGGTTGCCTTTAATATTAAATACTACTCGGTTGTCCGCTAAAAAGCTCGCTGAAGGATAGTCGCTCTTAATGCTTTTGGTGTTTTTCCAATCTGCTTTACTTGTTTCCTGATACCACGACTTTAGCTGTTGCTCGCAGTCAGGGTGTCTCGCCCAAAACTCCCGCAGTTTCTTCTTAGCAATTACTCTCAACCTTCTATTTTTGTCAAAGATACCAAAAGTTCCCGTATTGGGATATAAAATTTAAAAGTGTTCAATTTAGTAAAGCGGCAAAAACGCATGACGCATAACGACAGTCTGTGAAAAAACCAGCGTCATCAAACAAATATACACATTGGTATTTATTTTAAAAGCGAAGTCTGAGTTTTGCTTCATACACTTATACAGTACATACAAGGCACAAGCCGTTGTCGAACTTTTGTACTCGCGGTTTCTCCTTCTCAGAGCTTGGCAGCTGCGCAAAGGGAACCTACGATATGTAAAAGATAAACGCAAAAGGTTAGG
>JANMZN010000111.1:0-1568 GCA_031383285.1 Segetibacter sp. | reverse complement strand
TTTTAGCTGCAAATATTGACACATCTATAAATCCGGCTGATGATTTTTTTTGATTATGCCGAAGGTAATTGGATGAAAAAAACGGAAATCCCCGAAGCGGAAAGTTCATGGGGAATCGGTAACCTTGTTCAGGAAGAAATTTATAACCGGCTTCAGAAAATTAATATAGATGCTGAAGCAAAAAAGGCAGCTTCAGGTGTCGAGCAACAAATAGGCGACTTTTGGTACAGTGGCATGGATACAGTTGAAATTGAGAAACAGGGATTACAACCTCTAAAATCTGATTTTGATGCAATCAGCAACATTAAGTCAGTAGCAGATATTGTAAATGTAGCCTCAGCATTTCATCAAAAAGGGGTAGGTGTTTTGTTTGGTGATTATGTAGCACAGGACGATAAGAACAGTGCGATGTATGCATATATAATGAGTCAGGGTGGATTGGGAATGCCAAATAGGGAATATTATTTTAAAACTGACGAAAGAACGGAAGGTGTACGCAAAGCGTATATAAATTATCTGGTAAAGACATTTGTACAATTGGGTAATGATGCAACTACGGCATCTACCATTGCAGACAATGTTTTTAATCTGGAGAAAAGATTGGCCAACAGCAGCCGGAAATTGGAGGATTTAAGAGATCCTTATAAGAACTATAACAAGATGGATATAAATGGGCTGTCTGCTATTGCCGGAAATATAGATTGGAAGGGTTATTTTAATAATGTAAAGAAAGATGGGATAGATTCTGTAATTGTAGGCCAACCGGAGTTTTATACAGCACTCAGCAATGAATTGAAATCAACTTCTATAGATGACTGGAAGAATTACCTGCGATTTCATTTGGTTAAAGGCAATGCAGAATACCTTGACAAGCTCACCTTTGATAACTATTTTGAGTATCGGAAAAGTTTGAGTGGCGCCAAGGTGCCACGTGCCAGATGGAAAAGGGTTTTAGATGCTGAAGAGGGTGCAATGGGAGAGGCGTTGGGGCAAATATTTGTAAAGGAATATTTTAATGAAACTGCAAAAAAGCGTTATTCTGATTTGGTGGAGAATATCAGAGACGCCTACAAGGACCGTATCAATAAACTGGAATGGATGAGTAGTGCTACAAAGGAGAAAGCTATCAGCAAACTCAATAAGATTTCTAAAAAAGTTGGCTATCCTGACAAGTGGAAAGATTTCAGTGCATTGAAGATTGACCGGGGACCTTTTGTGCTGAATATGCAACGGGCCGGGCAGTGGTGGCATAATTACATGATTAATAAACTGGAAAAACCAATAGACCACGATGAATGGGATATGGTGCCTCAGGTTTGGAATGCATATTACAACCCAAGTAATAATGAAATTGTGCTACCGGCAGGTATTTTCGCTGTTCCGGGAAAGCTGGATGAGGAATTGGACGATGCTTTTGTTTACGGTTATGCAGGTGCATCCACGATTGGTCATGAGATCACCCATGGTTTTGATGACCAGGGGCGTCAGTATGATGAAAAGGGAAACTTGCAAAACTGGTGGGTTGAAAGTGATGAAAAACAATTTGCCGATCGTGCTAAAAAAATCAT
>JANMZN010000102.1:0-9424 GCA_031383285.1 Segetibacter sp. | reverse complement strand
TTTTAGCTTGTCTACTCTTTTCAAACCCTCAGTAGTCATTAAATAATTTACATTGTGTCTAAAGCTATATGCTTTTGTTTCAATATTGTTTTCCCAGTCCCAATAATCATTCCCGCTTCCAAAATCCACGAGGACGTCTTGACCCCAACCAACATTATCGTCTATGTAAATTTTCTTTCCTACCGGTACAGCAACTGTTACGATAATTTGCTGGTTCCTGAACTTTTCTTCTCTGGTTATTCCAATTCCTTTTTCCAGCATCAACACGCTATCCACTTGGTTGATAGAAAAATTAATTTTGCTTGACAAATCTTCTGCTTTCATTTTGCTATTAGCATTTACCATTTTAACCATGGTAACCTTAAAGCTATCGTTATTTGACTTAATTATTCTAACCCTTACATTTCTTACATAAATAGTGTCTTCATCAAATGCTCCAAATGGTTCAAAATGAAACCTGGTGGTGTTGTAATACCTTCCAAAAGATGCAGCTTTTACTTCTAGTCTGTTTACCCCCGGATTAGACAATGCCACTGTTTCCTCTACCGGATTGTTCCTAAATCTAAAGTCATTTCTTACAGCCACAATCAAGTTGATAAAGCAGATCCAACCCAATATCCAAAGACCGGCAAACGTCATTCTAATGATTGCACTGCCACCTCTTTTTCCGGTTATTCTTCTAATTATCCAGGTTACAATTGCAATAACCGGTACCCAAATAAAGAAGATAAGTGTGCCATAAGTAAGCATTTTCTCCAGGCCATCACTTAATACCCATGAATAAGCTGGTAAAAATCCCGTAAAAACTACTCCTACTCCAAACAATGCCGCTACAATAGCAAATAAGAAACATCCAAGGAAGAAGTATAAAATTGCTTTAAGTATTATTGCAAAAACATTCCCTATTCCCCCACTATTTTTTTTAAGATTTGTTCCTACTTGTTGTGCAGTCGCTTTCACTTCTGTTCCAAATTGTTGTGCACGATCTTTAAATCCTTCAATGTCTCCCTGAATGGTTGTTTTTATATTATTGAGGTCCACTTTTTCACCTTTCATCTCTAGTTTATCAGCAGTACTTTTTGCCTCAGGCAAAACCAGCCAAAAGATGATATAAATAAATATAGCTCCAGGGCTAAATGAAAAGCTCAAAAAGTGTGGAAAGTCAAACCAACCCCAATTTCCCCAGCGGAAAACAAAAGAAAAGAATGGGATCAGGAATAACAAACGAGGTATCCATACCTGGATTGAAAAATATTGAGCAAGTCCACTACATACACCTGCTATTAGTTTGGTTTCAGGATCGCGAAATAAACGTTTGCGCAATGAACCGATAACTACAGATGATGTGCTCGGAACTGCAATCCAAAGAACAAGATATATAGGAAAAGTTACGCCAAAGAACAATACAAATAGAATTCTAACTATAACCGAATCAATCCCAGAATAGTTTGCAATCCCGCTACAAACGCCCCCAAGAATTTTACTATTCTCGTCGCGATATAGCTTCTTGTTGGTTGTAAAGTTTCCGGCATTTGACTGTGATTGCTGTCCGCCTTCAGAACCAAGCTGAGATTTTACGCTTGCTTCTTCTGCTTCAAAGTCTTCCGGACGTCCCATGCTGTTGATGATGTTGTTTACATCTTCATCATTGATGCATGTACTTCCTTTTTTAATTACTTCGCCAAAAAGCTCGGCTATACGACCTTCTATATCGTTGATTATTTCATCTCTACCTTCTTCATTAGCAAAGAACACCCTCAATCTTTCAACATACTTTTGAAGCATGTCGTAGGCACTTTCTTCGATCGGTATTACTCTACCGTGGAAGTTTATGTTGATTACCTTTTTCATGATTTTTTATTTTTGTTGCTTGTCAGAACCAATTGGTTCAAATAGCATGGTTGGTTAAAGTTGGTTTTCATTTACTTCAGTATTCTCTGTTTTGGCTGTGAGCTTGTTCACTGCATTTGCCAGCTCATTCCAGGTTTCTTCCAGTTCGTGATAAAAGGCTAACCCCCTATCAGTCATACTGAAATATTTTCTTGGAGGGCCGCTGTTGCTTTCTACCCAGCGATACATGAGCAGCTCGGCATTTTTCAACCTTGTTAAGAGCGGGTAAAGCGTTCCTTCCAAAATGTGGAGGTTGGCAGTTTTCATTTTTTCTACAATATCACTAGGGTAAGCTTCGCCCTGGCGAATAATAGAAAGAATGCAAAACTCCAAAACCCCTTTCCGCATCTGGCTCTGTGTGTTATCTATGTTCATATCCGGAGTTTTTTGTGGTTCCAGCTTTGGGCTAGAGACCGATAATTTTAAATATTGTTTTCAACGTTTCTCACCTTTTTGTCCTTTGACAACACAAAGATGCGACTTTATTCAATACTATGCAATACAAAGTACCATATTTATTTTAGTAGCTAGCGAAGGATATTAGTGTAGATAGCTTATAACCTAACAATACCAATGCTTTCAG
The DNA here is from genome assembly GCA_031383285.1 of Segetibacter sp. Classification (GTDB taxonomy): domain Bacteria; phylum Bacteroidota; class Bacteroidia; order Chitinophagales; family Chitinophagaceae; genus Segetibacter. The sequence goes on along the minus strand of JANMZN010000102.1, from coordinate 6,951 downwards.
CGAAATATGGTCATTTAGGTCGAATTATAAATTGGGATGAACGGTAAAATAGAGGGATAATCGGCTGGAAAAGGAAAAGTCGCAATAATTGGCCTAATTCCTAAACATAGGTGCCTAATTGAAGTAATCGTGTATATTCTGTTTGGGAGAGAAATAAACTATCTTAATTTATTTAAATTTAATTATTTATATGTTTTAATTTTATTTCTATTGAGTGAAGTACAAATCTTTTTCATAATTGTTAACCTCAAGATTATTTCGAGTAAGCAATTCAACTAATCATTAAAATAAAAAATGAGTACCGAAATGATTCAGGTACTCATTCACGCCATTATTCAATGCTAAGCATTCAAAATTTTAGTCTGATGGTTGATGCTTTCAATATGGACGGCATCAAAGTATTTTTCTACAAATTCATTGCTCAATCCTAGATTTTCACCTCTTTTAAAAGCTCTGTCAAGTATTTCGTTGTACCGATTTGTTTGCAATATGGTAATGTTGTTTTCTTTTTTATACTGACCAATTTTCTCGGCTACCTTCATTCGCTGACTTAATATTTCAAGCAACTCATCATCTAATTGATTGATCTGACTACGCAATTGCTCCAAAGCCAATTGATAAGCCTCAGAAGAAATATCCTCTTTTCTCCAGATTAATGTTTCCAATATTTCATTCAATCTTTCAGGCGTTACCTGTTGCTTTGCATCGCTCCATGCATTATCGGGGTCTATGTGACTTTCCATCATCAGTCCATCATAATCAAGGTCTAAAGCTTTTTGAGCAACTTCGTGCAAATTGTCTCTGCGACCACATATGTGGGACGGATCATTTATCATTAATAGTTCTGGGTTGCGCCTTTTCATTTCTATGGCTAGGTGCCACATCGGATTGTTTCTGTACTCAACATTTCCATAAGATGAAAAACCCCGATGGATCAATCCAATATTCTTTATCCCTGCGTTGGCTACTCTTTCTACGGCTCCCATCCACAATTCAATATCAGGGTTTATTGGATTTTTTATTAGCACGGGTACATTGGCATTTCGCAAAGCATCAGCTACCTCTTGTACACTAAATGGATTTACAGTTGTTCGTGCACCAATCCACAGAATATCTATATCAAAATGCAAAGCGTCCTGCACTTGTTTGGCAGAGGCAACCTCAACTGCCATTGGCAAACCTGTTTCTTTTTTTGCCTGCTGTAGCCACGACAATCCTTTTGTGCCCACGCCTTCAAAGTTTCCCGGTCGGGTTCGTGGTTTCCAGATGCCTGCCCTAAAAACGTTGACCTTGCCCGTCTTGGCTAACCGATTGGCAGTTTCCACTACTTGCTGCTCAGTTTCGGCACTGCATGGACCAGAAATGATTAACGGTCTTTTTGACCAAATCTGTTCTATGGATGACTTTGCTTCGTTTAGAGATGTTGATGGCATATACTATTTTTTTAAGGGGATGATTGTATTTTCCAATGGCTTTGGTCGCACAATAATTCCTGTTGATCATTATTTTAATTACTTTAAAATCCGGTTAATTTTATTGGCATTACTCATAAGATTTTCCAATCGCTCATGGTTTTCTGTTTCTAGATATAGCTTAAACATTTGCAACTGATTAATATGCTCATTTAAAACGTCTAATACATTCTCTTTGTTCTGAAGAAAAATAGATGCCCATGTTTCCGGATTACTTTTTGCCAGCCTTACTGTGCTTTCAAACCCGCCGCTTGCCAATTCAAAAATGGCATCTTCTTCTTTCTCTTTTTCCAAAACTGTATTAGCCAAAGCAAAAGAAGTAATGTGCGATATATGGCTTACATATGCCACATGCACATCGTGATCAGCAGCATTCATATAAATCACATGCATACCTATGGTTTTGTAGAGACTTTCAACAACAATTATCGCATCCTTATCGCATGCTTCTTTATTACAAATGACCACCGCTTTATTTATAAAAGCGTCCTTTCGAGCAGCCTGAGGTCCACTAAATTCTGTACCCCACATAGGGTGCGTACCAACAAACCGGCATTTTTTTGGATGGTTCTTAATACTATTCAGCATGCCGGCTTTGGTAGATCCAACATCCATTAATACCTGCTTGTCTACTTTGTTTAGTATACCAGGCAATAGATCGATAATTTCATCTACCGGAATTGCCAATACTATCAGATCAGCATTTTTAATTGCTTCATTCATTTCCAATATTTCGTCAACCAAGCCTAGTTCAATTGCTTTTTGACAGTGCTCTATATTTTGGTCAACACCCATTACTTTTGATGCAATACCTTTTGCTTTCATGACCAATGCCATGGAGCCTCCTATTAAACCCATTCCTATAATTGCAACGTTCATCTTAATTCCATTTGTTTTATTCTATCAATTGCTTTTTCTAAAGTTTGCTCACTACTGCACAAACTTACCCGAATATAATTGTTGCCGGCAGAGCCGAAAATGCCACCGGGGGTAATAAACACTTTGGTTTTGTTCAAAATATCATCACTCAGATCGAAACCCGATTCATAATTAGTTGGGATGCTAGCCCAAACAAACAATCCGGCCTGGTTGTGAGAATAATTGCAGTTCAACAGATCAAGCAATTCAAATGCTTTACTTTTTCTAGATTGATAAATATTATTCAAGTCATCAAACCAATCCTTTCCAAGCGATAATGCTTTTGCTGCAGCAAGTTGGAGCGGAAGGAACATACCACTATCCATGTTACTTTTAAATCGTAGCACATCATCAATCCTATCTTTGGCTCCACATAAAACGCCAACTCGCCACCCGGCCATGCTATGCGACTTGCTAAGCGAGTTAAGTTCTATTGCAACATCCTTTGCACCTTCAATGCTTAACAGGCTCATTGGTTTGCTAGTGGAAATAAAACTATATGGATTGTCGTGGCAAATTAGAATATCATGCTTTTTTCCGAAAGCAATTATTTTTTCAAACAACTGCGTATCGGCAATCTGACCTGTAGGCATTTGCGGGTAATTTACCCACATCATTTTTACTTTACGCAGATCCGATTTCTCAAGTGCTTCAAAATCTATTTGCCAATCATTTTCTTCTTTTAAAATATATTCTGTGCAAGTGGCGCCCGCTATTTGTACTGCACTTCGATAAGTAGGATAACCGGGATTGGGAATCAACACTTCATCTCCGGGATTTAGATACGTCATACAAATGTGCATGATGCCTTCTTTGGATCCAATTAACGGCAAGATTTCTGTTGCCGGATTTAGTGCTGTGGCATACCATTCTTTGTACCAATTAGCAAATGCGATTCGCAATGCATCTACTCCTTTATATGATTGGTAACCATGCACTGTTTGCTTTGTCGACTCTTCGTTCAACACTTTTATTACATCCGGATGCGGCGGCAGATCAGGGCTACCAATACCTAGGTTTATAACAGGTAAGCCCACCATATTTAAAGCTTGAATTTCTTTAAGCTTCTGAGAGAAATAATATTCCCCTATTCCGTCTAATCTGTTGGCAATTTTCATTGGTAAAATGTTTTCCCTTTTTGGTATAAGCCAAATACTTTTACATCCTGCGTTAATGGTACTATCTTTTCTAAAACAGTATAAAATTGGTGTACATTGTCAAATTCCATATCGGCATGAAAACTATATTTCCATTCGCTCTCTGGTATTGGCATACTTTGTAGTTTGCTTAGGTTAATACCACATTCAGCTATACTCGTCAATACCTTAGCGAGACTTCCTTTTGAATGATCTGTAAAAAAATTGACCGATGCCTTATTCACAGTTGACAGGTCCACTTTAAAATTTTCCTTTTGCAAAACAAGAAACCGGGTGTAATTATTCTTCATAGTATGAATGTTGGACCCCGCTATTTGCAAATGATAAAGCTCTGCCGCCAACTTACCTGCTATGGCAGCAATGTGCTTACTCTTTGTTTTATAAACATGTTTTGCGCTCAATGCGGTATCCTCTGTCTCCACCAACTTCCAATTATGTTTATCTAAAAAGTCTAAGCATTGTAACAAAGCCATTGGATGGGAATGCACTTCCCGGATATCTTGTAGCAATACACTGTGGTTTGTCAATAAATGTTGCCTAATGTGCAAGTAAACCTCACCAACAATGCTGAGCTTGCTTTTTTGCAACAGGCTATAATTGGGCAAAATGCTTCCTGCTATAGAATTTTCGATAGCCATGATGGCTCCATCACATATTTTTTTGTTTCCTGCAATTTTTATTAATTCTCTAAAGGATGAGCACCCAACAACCTCCACCTCATGATAGTAGTGCTGCGCAGCTGCATGATGGAAGCTTCCTTCAAACCCTTGTATTGCAATTCTTATTGCCATAGTAATAAAAAAATCCCGACTTTTTGTAAGCCGGGATTTTGTATGTTGAGTTTTTTTAAAGATTATGGTTTCAACAAAATCATCCTGGCTCCTTTGCTAAAGAAGCAGTAATAAAATCTAAAATATTTATTTGTTATTTTCATTGGCTTTTCAAATGTAGCTTATTAAATTGTATGTAAAGGATTCAGAGAAATTATTTTTAGTCGAAAGTGGCTTATTCTCACAAGTTGTAAAAACTTAAATACCACCCCCTTTTTCTATCTCAGCTAGTGCTTTTGCAATCTCTGCTCCCAATTTTGCATTGTTTTCTATCAGGGCTATGTTGGCTTGTAAACTTTCGCCATGTGTATGCCCGGCTATATATTTTAAGATGAACGGGGTAACGTCTTTTCCGCGGATATTGTTTTTGGCAGCAGCATCCAAAGCCAATTGAATATGAACTTCCATTTCATTGGTGGGTACTTCATTTTCAACTGGAACGGGGTTTGCTATCAGTACTGAACCCGCCAATTCTAGTTGCCATTTTGCATGCATGACCCCTGCTATTTCGGCGGGAGTATCGCATCTCAATGGGGTAGTAAATCCACTTTTTCTCGAATAAAAACTAGGAAACGCATCCTGTCCAAAGGTGATAACAGGAATGCCCATCGTTTCCAGATATTCCAACGTAAGCCCGATATCCAATATAGACTTTACTCCTGCTGAAACGACTGCAACAGATGTTTGTGCCATTTCGGTTAAGTCTGCCGAAATATCCATTGATACCTCTGCACCTCTGTGAACCCCGCCAATTCCTCCTGTTACAAATACCTTTATCCCTGCCATGGATGCAATACGCATGGTTGCCGCTACTGTGGTAGCGCCGTATAATTGTTGGCTGATTACATATGGAAGGTCCCTAATACTAACTTTCCAAATAGCTGTCGACTTTCCAAAGTATTCTATTTTTTCTTTTGTCAAACCAACATAGCATTTGCCATTCATAATAGCAATGGTTGCAGGTACAGCCCCATTTTTTCGAACGACCGCTTCCACACTCAATGCTGTTTCTACATTTTTAGGAAAGGGCATTCCATGAGAAATAATGGTAGATTCTAACGCAACTACAGGTTGTTTGTCGTGCAAAGCCTGCAATACTTCCGGATGGATTTCTAGATATTGGTTCATTTTTCTCCAAAGTATTTAGGCACTAGTTCCAAAAGTTTTTCCTGATCGAGGTGCGTAGCAATGGCGCCATTTACCTGCAAAATTTCTGCTGAAAGCGTATGCGCAATTTTTAAACAATCAAGGTCTTCTTTGCCTAGATATTTCCCCAGCAGAAAACCAGATAAAGAACCATCTCCAGCTCCGGTACAATCTACTACATCTACAAAGGCGGCGTGAAGGGTTATGGTTTTATCTTTGTTTACAATTCTGGAGCCATGTGCGCCATTGTGCAGCCAAATATTTTGAATACCTCTTGCTAACAAAATATCTATTTGCGATTTAGCGGATGCAACGTGTTCATGACATAAAACCGGCAATTCATCCTCGTTTGGGGTTATCATATGCAAGCCCTGTAAGTTTACCGTACTGAGCTTGGCAGCCGGAGGAACAGAAACAGGCTCAATAATAAATGGAATACCAGTTGTTTTACTAAACTCGAGGAGCCATTCAATAGTATCAACATTTATGTTTGCATCTGCCAGCAAAAAGGAGGCAGTTTTCATCAACTCAATATTGCTTTCTAAATGAGCCGGAGTAATGTAATGATGTACAGGACTGGTAATGAAAGCCGCAAACAAAGAGCCGTCTTCGTTCAAAATGCCTGTGTATTTGCCTGATTGGCCTTCAATTGTTAATGCAGCGTCTAACTTTACGCCGGCATTTGAACAGACCGATTTCAGCCAATCCCCGTCGCTATCGTTGCCAAAAACACTAATCAGTTGAACGGGTACATTCAATAAAGACAATTGATGTGAAATATTGCGGGCAACGCCTCCTGCTGTTTTAGTTACCGTAGCTGGCGAAGTAGTAGCGGGAATGATATGGTCAGAAGCATGAAACAACTCATCTACCAAAGCAGCTCCAATGCAAATAACAGGTTTTGACATGGGCGCAAAACTAAGGGCATATTCTTAATTGTATGACCACATGCCACATGAAAATTTATTCCATGCATACCTGATGAATAAAACGAAATGTTATAAAGCAAACAAATGATTTTATTTACCGGAAGGAAAAGGCTACTTGATACTCTACAATATTTTACCTTTGCATTTCAAAAATTACAGCATATGCCAGGTTTTGAATTATGGGGTGCCGAAGAGCGTAAAGAGGTAAATGACGTACTAGAAACGGGAATATTGATGCGTTATGGCTTTGATGGACCTAGAAAAGGAATTTACAAGAGCATAGAACTTGAGCAGGAAATTTGTAAAACATTTGGGAGCGACTACGCACAACTTACTAGCAGCGGCACGGCAGCGCTCACTACTGCACTTGCAGCCTTGGGTATAGGGCATGGAGATGAAGTGATTATGCCGGCTTTTACTTTTGTAGCAAGTTTTGAGGCAGTGATAAGTGTAGGTGCAGTACCGGTATTGGTTGATATAGATGAAAGTCTGACACTCA
>JANMZN010000091.1:0-3488 GCA_031383285.1 Segetibacter sp. | reverse complement strand
CCAGACAGTATTCTTAGGATAAAACGCATACCTGAAAAAGCTTTTTATGAATTTGAATACCAGTTTACTGCCAATGGGAATGAGCGTTACCTAACATTTGGGTCATTTGTAAAAGAGGATTCTATTGGAGTTAAAAAAGTTTCTTTTAGTTCACAGCCTTTTTCAATTGTACTTGACAATTTTTCATTAACACCTTTAGATTCTGCCGAAACATTTTGTACGGCATTTAAACAGAATAAATTTCGAATTTATGGATACAATTTTCGACACAAAGACATGGACTATACGCTGTTTGGTAAAGGTAGATTGCCTATTAATTTAGACGAAAGCGATAGTGCCAACCTTACGCAAAAAGAAATAGCTTCTCCTCCGCTTGTTGTATCAGATACCCTTAAGTTAGGAGATGTTCTATTCGATTTCAATAAGGCAGTATTGCAACCTACTGCCAACGAAATGCTGAGTGCTTATTTCAAAAATGACAAGGATAGCAGAACAATTGATAGCGTTTATATAGAAGGGCATACAGACTCAATTGGAACAGATGCAAGAAATATTCAACTAAGCAAACAACGCTGTGAAGCAGTACAGCAATGGATGATTACTAACAATATTGTAGCCGTTGGCTCTATACAAATTCATCCATTTGGAAGATCAAGACCAATAGCTACCAATAAAACAGCACAAGGAAGAGCGATGAATAGGAGAGTGGAAGTGGTTATTTTTAGAAAATGATTTTGGGATTGGTGAAAGCGAGAATGATGCGTAATAAATCCGCCATTTATTCTTTATTGAGGAATGAATGTAAATGAAATATGATTATTCTATTAAATTAAAATGAATATGCAGCCATATTTGGGTGGTTTTTCAGGTGATTTCATACATGTCGCCTATCTTCCTACACCAGCGGACATGCATTAAAGACGCCTCAACAACTTGTGTTTGGATGTTCATATATTGGTTATTTCTAGTCAATCTTTTTTATGACGAGACATGTGTTCAACGTAATTGCTGGATGTACCCTTACTCTAATCAAGGAATTCTGATGTAATGATTCCTACTGCAATTTAATTGTAGCTTTGCCGGCATTAAAAAAATGATCTAATGAAGCCTATACAAATGGTCGATACCAAAACTCAATACCTAAAAATAAAAGAACAGGTGGACGCAGGTATTCACCAGGTGTTGGATAGTGCTGCCTATATCAATGGAAAGCCGGTTCAGGATTTTTCAAATAACCTATCTGCATATTTGGGTGCAAAACATACCATTCCATGTGCCAATGGCACCGATGCACTTCAAATAGCCATGATGGCATTAGACTTGCAACCGGGCGATGAAGTTATTACGCCTTCATTTACCTACATTGCTACTACAGAGGTTATTGCTTTGCTACGGCTAAAGCCGGTATTTGTAGAGGTAGATAAAGCTACCTTTTGCATAGATCCTGCTGCTATAGAAAGAGCCATTACACACCGCACCAAAGCCATCGTACCTGTGCACCTTTATGGGCAGTCTGCAGACATGGAAAGCATTATGGCAATTGCTCAAAAACATAATTTATTCGTAATAGAAGACAATGCCCAGGCAATAGGCTGTGATTATACCTTTAAAGATCAGTCCACACAAAAAACCGGGACTATCGGTCACATAGGTGCTACTTCTTTTTATCCGTCTAAAAACTTAGGTGCCTTCGGCGATGGAGGTGCTATTTTTACCAACGATGATTTGCTGGCGGAAAAGCTAAAAATGATAGCCAACCATGGACAAAAGGAACGCTACCTGCACGAGTTGGTAGGTTGTAACTCCAGGTTAGACTCTATACAAGCGGCTATTTTAGACGTAAAGCTTAGACATCTTGATAGTTACATTGCCGCAAGGCAAAATGCAGCAGCTTTTTACAGCAACGCCTTTGCAGGCAACGAAAAACTGACTGTTCCGGTTATCGGCACCTTGACCAATCACGTTTTTCATCAATATACTTTGTTGTTACATGGCGTTGACCGCAATGGTCTGAATGCTTATTTGGCTGAGCAAAAAATTCCTTCCATGATTTATTATCCGGTACCCGCACACAGGCAAAAAATGTTCGCAGCCTTCGGCGGTGCTGATTATAACCTGCCCATTACAGACTGGCTTACCGAAAGAGTTATATCGTTGCCCATTCATACCGAATTGGAAGACGAGCAGTTGCAATATATTTGTGACCATGTACTGAAATTTATTAACAAGTAATTTCGTTTAAGCTTGTAAGTTTTAAAAACACATTCAAAATGTATTCGTCCATTCTAAGTAAAGATGCAAAAATTGGTGTGATAGGATTGGGTTATGTAGGCCTGCCCATTGCATTGGAATTTGCAAGAAAAGCATCTGTGATTGGTTTTGATATCAGCGACAAAAGGGTAGAGCTACTAAGGCAACAAATAGACCCAAGTAATGAACTGTCAGCAAGCGATTTTGATGGTACGGACATTACTTTTACAAGTTCGCTGGAAGAATTGAAGAAAGCCAATTTTTACATAGTCGCTGTACCTACGCCGGTGGATGCCCATAATGTTCCAGATTTGGTTCCTGTAAAAAGGGCCTCTGAAACCATCGGTAAAGTCATCAGTAAAGGCGATTATGTGGTTTTTGAGTCAACTGTTTATCCCGGATGTACAGAAGAAGATTGTTTGCCTATCATAGAGAAACTAAGTGGACTAAAAGTTGGAATTGATTTCAAACTAGGTTATTCGCCTGAGCGGATTAATCCAGGAGACAAACTTCATACACTAGCTACAATTGTAAAAGTAATTTCGGGATGCGATGCGGAGTCTTTAGAAGAAATTGCCAAAGTGTATGAACTGGTAGTAAAGGCCGGCGTTCATAAAGCATCCTCAATAAAAGTGGCCGAAGCAGCCAAGATTATTGAAAATACGCAGCGCGACCTCAACATTGCATTGATGAATGAGCTTTCTATCATTTTCGATAAAATGGGGATCAATACCTATGAAGTATTGGAGGCAGCAGGTACCAAATGGAATTTTCTTAAGTTTTATCCGGGCTTAGTAGGTGGTCACTGCATAGGAGTAGACCCTTACTACCTGACTTACAAAGCTGCAGAATTAGGTTTTAACTCAAGAGTAATCCTTTCAGGAAGGTATATTAATGACAATATGGGCAATTATGTTGCTAAGAAAATACTTCAACACATTATAGCCAATGCTACCAATGCAAAGGAGGCGAAAATTTTGGTTATGGGTGCCACCTTTAAAGAAAATGTTAGTGACATTCGAAATTCGAAAGTGGCAGATGTAATCAAAACGTTGCAGTCTTATTTTTTGCAGGTTTTTGTTCACGATCCATATGCAGATAGTGAAGAACTGGAGGAAGAATATGGATTTCATCTGACCAAAAAACTAGACAATGATTATGACTTGGTGATGATAAGTGTTCCGCACAAAGAATATGCTGAATTTGATGATTCATATTTTGCTTCTATCACAAAGGAA
>JANMZN010000085.1:0-3309 GCA_031383285.1 Segetibacter sp. | reverse complement strand
CGAAGGGAGATTATGAAAAAAATGAAGCTGCTGAAACCCTCCTTTCCTTTCAGGCAGCAATATGGTTATTGCAATAGTTGCTTTATGACTGCCGGAGAAATTATTCCGATGGTAACCAATAAGCTGTGGGAAGTTTATGTTTATGACAGTATCCTTGTCCCGTTGGGAATGACCAACACTTACACATTAACGCAAGGTTTTAACCATAGAGATAACATAGCTAAACCCTATACCAACGCCTATACAGGCAACCTTACCTTGATGCCTTTCGATAATATAGACAATATTGGTGCTTCTGCTAGTATAGTCAGCAATGTAAAGGACTTGAGCAAGTGGCTCACCATGCAGTTGGATAGTGGTCGGTTGGAAGGGAAAAGAGTTTTACCATGGGAGGTGTTGCAAAAAACGAGAGATGTAAATATTGTTACCAGAAGCAGGAAATCGGCCGTTTATCCCAGTCACTTTCAGGGCTATGGATTGGGCGTTTTTACAGCAGACTACAATGGCAGACAAGTGTATTGGCATACAGGTGGCGCGGATGGGTATGTAACCAATACCTGCTTTGTACCCGAAGAAAAACTGGCGATTACCATTCTCACAAACAATGACAACCAGAGCTTTTTTGAGGCATTGCGATATCAAATACTAGATGCATACCTTGGCGTGTCTTATGTAAACAGAAGCAAATTCCTTTTGCCAAACTATGAAAAGGATTTAAATGAAAGTAAGCGGGAAACCGAAAAGTTGAAAGCACGGGTAATAGGAAACAAACCTGAACTTTCGTTAAGAGAATATACAGGAATCTATCAAAACGAATTGTACGGAGAAATATCAATTCAAACAGACAAAGAAGAAAAGGGATTGCTTGTTCAATACAAAGGCAACAACAACCTGACCGCCACCATGCAATATATGGACAATAGCGAATGGCTGCTTACTTACAACATTGCCGGATACGGAATATTTCCTGTAAAATTCAAATTAGACAAAACAAAGGTCGCTTCCGTAGAACTAAGGGTCAATGACTTTATAGATTATGATCCGTACACCTTTTATAAGAAATAACAAGGCAGGTTCAAAAACGATTGCAGCATTTCATTTTTCCAAATAATCTGTCTGCTTAACTCATTATTTTGATCATTTGTTAAAAATGCATAAAATAATGATCACAAAGAATCCTGATTTCAGCAGAAATGCCTAACATTGTTACGAAATTACTCGTATATGGAAAAGCAAGTGAAACCTACAGAAGGAGAATTAGAGATTTTGCAGGTATTGTGGGACAGAGGCAAGGCAACCGTAAGGGATGTACATGAACAGATATTGTTAACAAAAGAAGCGGGCTATACCACCACATTAAAGCTCATGCAAATTATGTTTGAGAAGGGTTTGGTAACCAGAGACAGTTCTTCAAAAACACACATTTTTCAGGCAAATGTCAGCAAAGAGAATACCCAAAATCAATTTGTAAATAAAATAATAGCAGGGCTGTTCAAAGGGTCTTCTTCGCAGCTAATTATGCAGGCATTGGGTAACCATACTGTTAGCAAAGAAGAATTAAACGAAATCCAACAACTATTAGACAATCTGAAAAATAAATAAGGATGCCCCTATTTTTAGGCAATACTTTTTTAGAAGCTGTGGGCTACGCTATCGTCAACAGTTTATGGCAATTTGCCATACTATGGCTGTTACATTCAGGAGTCTTATCATTATTTAATTACTCATCGGACAAGCGATACAAAATAGGGCTCATCTTTCAATTCACCGGATTTATATGGTTTATTACTACTTTCTCGTTTTACTTTTCCAATAATTCCAACCCAATTAGCGCCGGAGGCATCATTGCTCCGGTCTATTTTAAGGGCAATTTCAATTTGGTTTTAGAAAAGTACCAGCTTTTCCCGATTATTTCTATTTGCTATTTTATTTTATTGGCATTTTTTGCCGGAAAATGGTCACTAGCCTATTATCAAACAGTGACACTTAGAAAAAATGGCTTGTTGAAAATAGATGTTCAATGGAGGTTGTTTGTTCAACAACTTGTTTTACGTCTTGGCATCAAACAAAAAGTTACCATTCATCTATCCAATTTGATAAACAGTCCTTTGACAATAGGATTTCTAAAGCCAGTCATTTTAATACCACTTGCTTCTATCAATTACCTTAATGCTCAGCAGATTGAAGCAGTTATTTTACATGAGCTTGCCCACATCAGAAGGTTTGATTACCTCCTAAATTTTTTGCTGATTGTAGCTGATACTTTGCTATTTTTCAATCCATTTGCTGTGCTTATCAGCAAAAACATTAAAAAAGAACGAGAAAACTCTTGTGATGATTTTGTTCTTCAGTTTCAGTACACCCCTGCAACTTATGCAGAAGCCTTGTTCAAAATAGCAGCCAATCAAACAACCAATCATTCAGTTTTTGCCTTGCAGGCAGCACAAAATTCAGGTTATCTATTAATGAGAATTAAGCGAATAATTGGCAACACAGGAAAAAGGTCATTCAATTTTCAACAACAGTTAATTGCCGGTCTGTTTTTAATCCTATCTGTTTATTCTTTCTTCATTATTCCGCAGAAAATAAGTGCAAATAAAATGTTGGTTGCTTCTGCAGCTATTAAAACCAATCATATTGAAGTAAGAAATGAAAATCCCGCAAGCAGTTTTGTTTCAAATCCGATTCAATCAAGAGAAATATTTTTAAATACTGTGATAGCTAAAGCTGAAAAGGAACGTGATAATGAAGCTGTAAGCAAATTGGAAAAAAAGAAAGGAAAAGAGGCCAATAATTTATTTAGCTATGTAGCTGAAGATTTTATGGAAGTACCCAAACTTCAATTCATAACAACCAATAGAAAAGATCAACCACAAAAAATCAGCTCGTTGGAACAGCAATTGCTTCAAGATGTTAAGGTTGTATTGAAACAAGCAGGCGAAAGCAAAAAGCAAATTGATGCCATCACGGTAAAAACCATGATGCTGGCAAGAATCAGGCAATTGCTGAATGAAAATTCCGATCCCAAAACTGAAAGTGCGATAAGCGACCAAAAGAGACTTCAGCTGTTAGAAAAGAATATTGCAACAAATGTAATTACCAATGTAATGGCAAGCAGTGCAGGATCTGTACAGGAAGCTGATCAGATAGTAACCATACAATATACCATACCAGAAGATGGAAGTGGCAATAGTTATGTTTTTGAATACATCATTCATCCAAATAATGAGGCAAAAGGAAGAATAAGTGAGAAGGAAATCATAAGCAAAGACACACTTGTATTGCCAAAAGGACCAACAAAAATTCAGC
>JANMZN010000168.1:0-7227 GCA_031383285.1 Segetibacter sp. | reverse complement strand
GAAGAGAAATCAATGCTGGAAAAAATGAACGGAAGCAACAATTTCAAGCCACTGCCTGATAAAAACGACAAGAGTTTTTTTGAGAAAATAAAAGAAGCTTTTAGCTAATAATGAAGAGTTGGGTTATTGCAAAGCAACGATCTTCCTTCTTCGAAGGTTGGGATACAACTTTTTAGCTTTTGAGACCAAGTCGACAAATTGCATTTGGAGCAGACTGTTTTTGCTTGCTGCAAGGGATGCCAATGAAGTAAGATCTTCCCAGCTAAACTCTCTTGAATATGCAGATTCTTTCAAAAATGTACCAAACATAATGACTGAGGATGCAAACCGAAGACAAGAATCGCACCTGTTCAAATCCTGATAATTTTGTGCAGCTAGAAATTGCTCTTTTTGTTTTTCGTCATTTGATGGCAATTTGTAAGACAGCTCCAACTTGGCTAGCGGGGCATTTTCTACTTTTGTTATTCCCGACGATTGAGGGATTATTTCAAAAGCAGCAAGAATAGAGTGGCCGCTACCTATATTCCCACCTTTTAAATCAATTTTTTCATCGGCAAAAGCACTTTTCTTGTTATCAAAGCCAATCAATCGATATTCCTTTACATATTTTGGATCAAAGTTTACGTTGAGGTACACATCATTGGCAACCATGTATAAAGTTTGGGCAAACTCTTCCACTAAAACTTTTTCAGCTTCTTCTTCACTATCCAAATAAGCAAAATTTCCATTGCCTTTTTTAGCTAATGCTTCCAACTTACTATCTTTATAATTGCCCATTCCGACACCCAAACAGGTCAGGTAAATTCCTGATTTACTTTCTTGTTCAATTAAGACTTCCAATGCTTTTTCACTGGATTCTCCAACATTAAAATCACCGTCTGTTGCAATAATTACTCTGTTGTTACCTCCATTAATAAATGTATTTCTAGCCAAAGAATAAGCGGTGCGAATGGCAGAAGCGCCGGGAGTGCTTCCATCTGGAGTGAGACCTTCTATTGCTTCTATGATTTTTTGCTTTTCATTGCCATGGGTTGGTTCTAATTCAACCGAAACCTTGTCACCATAAATAACAATGGATATAACATCTTTGGCCCTCAGATTTTCAACCAACAATTTAAACGCACTTTTTAGCAGTGGAAGCCGATTTGCTGGTTCCATACTTCCGGAAACATCTATTAAGAAAACGAAATTAGAAGGCGGTGTTTTATCAAGATTAATTTTTTTTGCTAGCAAATTGATAAATAATAACTGCCCTTCTTCGTTCCAAGGACAAGATGTTAGGTTGGTATTTACGGCAAATGTTTTGTTTGGCTGTACTTCTTGCTTTGTACGAAAGTTGAAATAATTCATCATTTCCTCTATTCTTACAGCATCCACAGGAGGCTTTTCTTTCTCATTGATAAACCTTCTGATATTGCTATAGCTAGCACGGTCTACATGAAGTGCAAATCCGGTTTCTGGATATTTTCCAGAATTAATAAATCCATTTTCTAATGTTGAGGAATATGTTTCTCCATCCCCTACTATTCCCTCATTGATCTGCCTGCTCATGCCTTTTGTATAAGAGGCAAGCTGAACAGTATTTGGATTGTAACTTGGCTTACTATACTTCATCGTAAACGTATTAAACTGAGAAGTAATGACTGCAGATTTAAGTGTGTCAAACCCTGGGGCCATAAAAACGATGGTATCAATTTTCAAATTGGTAGGAAGACCAAATCCACCTGTAGACCCGGTAAAATAGGGATAAGTACCCTTTGAAACCAACATGATTCTTATATTGGACAACGGCTGCCCTTGCTCATCTTTCAGTTCTCCGCGTAAATAATATTGTGCAGAGCTACTATGAATACTCATAGCAATAATGGCAAAAATCAGCGACAGTTTTATATTCACGAATATTTTAATTCTATTTCTTAAAGACATAATACTGGCTTAAATGCTGCCTATATAACGTCTAATCCTCTTTCAATTGGTATAAAGACGCAATATTTCTTCCTAAACCATCATAATCCAACCCGTAACCTAATACAAATTTATTAGGTATGGCAAAACATATATAATCAATATTTATTGGAAAAACAGTAGCTTCAGGCTTATGAAGCAATACGGCAATCTTTACTGATGCAGGTTGTTGATTATATATCTGTGGCAGAAACTGATTCATCGTCTTACCTGTATCAATAATATCTTCAAGTATGACAATATGCCTTCCTTTTATGTCAATGTCTAGTCCTATAGCGGTTATTACCTGACCCGAACTCTTAGTGCCTTTGTAAGATGCCAGTTTAATGAAGCAAATCTCAGCTTCAATAGTTAATTTCTTAAATAAGTCAGATGAAAATATGAATGATCCATTAAGGATTGAAATGAAAAGGGGCCTCTTGTCTTTATAGTCCACATTTAATTGATCTGCCAAATTGTTTACTTCTTGTGCTAATTCTTCTTCTGACAAAAAAGGAACAAAATATTTATCGTGGACTTTCATAGAAGCTACCTTTGATTTATTTTATAAATGCAAAACTATTAGGTTACATACCTGAATTGCTTAATCCCGTATTGAGTGAAGCCAACTTGGGAATTGATGGAGCCGTTGATTTTAAGTAAATACTCTCGCCTTTTGCAGGTTGCATACCATTTTTAAGGTTGTTGTATTCTAGAACAGCAGAAAGTTGAACACCTTCTTTTTGCGCAATCTCGTGTAGGGTCTCATTATCCTCTACCACATGAATCTCCTTGGATCCTTTCCGTGGTTTTTTCTGAAGAAAAATCAATTGATTTTCTGGAAGAATTTCCAAAGGCGACAGATCATTAAATTCGATGAGTTTAGCATACGCTACATTATAATTAGCAGCCAATGCTAATAAAGAAGTTCCACCTTCTACAAAGATCACCTTAGATTCATTGATGTTGAAAACCGCATTAAAAGGATAATTATTTGGTTTTTTGATAATCGGGCTTTCAATTATTGGCATATCAGCTTGAACACTTTGAACAAATTTAGGCTCTTCAAATGCTGGCTCAGGGTTTGAAATAATTGTTTTTGTAATGACAGGCTCCTGTTTGGATTGATCCCAATCCTCAGGTTTTGTTACAGTTGCAAATAGATCGTCTCCATTATCCTGACGTTGCATTGCCAACAAGGTGATTTCTTGAAGATTATTCTCTACTATTGTTTTAATAAGTGATTGTGAATAGCTTGGGCTTGTTGCATAGCCAGCCTTTTTTAACCCTTTTGCCCATCCTTCATAATCAGTAGGATCCAGCTTAAAAAGAAAGGCATAAGGTGGTCTTGTTTTTAAAAAATCAGAATGATCTTTATAAGATTCATCTACCGATGCGTATTTTCTAAAACACTCGTTTTTAGCATCATCGGTATAAAGGTATGTACCTCCAGTCCACTCTGATTTGCATTTAATCCCAAAATGATTATTGGCATTTGCTGCCAATTCACTTTGTCCGCCAGCAGTTTCCAAAATTCCTTGTGCAAGGGTAATGGAAGCAGGAATCCCTGTCCTAAGCATTTCTGAAATAGCCAATTCTTTGTATTGATTAATATAAGTTTTCGCTCTACTATTATCACGCTGAGCAAATACATTTGAATTTAATATTGAACAAAAAAAGAATATTGTAATTAACCTTGCAATTTTAATCATCATTGTTTCATTTTAATTAGTAACAAACCATCCCTAACAGTTAGCATCACCTGCTCAACTCTCCTATCATTTGCAACATGTTTATTGAACCGATCAATAGCAATTGCATTCTTTCCTCTTACAGTTGGTTCTAAAACCTGACCATGAAAAAGCACGTTATCAGCAATGATAATACCTTTTTTAGATAAAAGTGGCAAAGTTAGCTCATAATAATCCACATAACTAGTCTTGTCAGCATCTATAAAAACCAAATCCCACTCAAACGAAAGTTTCGGAATAATCTCTTTTGCATCTCCAACGTGCAAAATAACCTGTTTATCCTTGCCTTCTTGTATAAAATATTGTAAAGCTGTATCCGCATCCTCTTTTCTCATTTCTATTGTGTGCAGTTTACCATCTTCCTCCAACCCTTCGGATAAACATAAAGCACTAAAACCAGTAAAAGTGCCTATTTCCAAAATAAACTTAGGCTTCAACATTTTACTGATGAATGATAAAAATCTTCCTTGCACATGTCCACTTAGCATATGTGCCTGAGGATGTCGCTCAATTGTTTGCCGCTCAGCTAAAAGTAACACACCTTCATTTAGAGAGGTGTGGTCATCGGCATATTTTTCAGCTAATTCCGAAACCAATGGCATTGACATTCAATAAAATTAGGGGATTCTAATCGTTACACTATTGTATTTGAATAGAGGTGAATTAAAAAACTATTAAACGGTGGTTAATGCACAAATGAACAAGTTAGATAATAGTTGTTAGTGTATTTATAGTATTAACTACCATTTGAAGCACATAAATATCCTATCCTATCATAATGTGAGTTCAGTAATGCCGATTCCCTTAATAACCGCTTCGCTTAAACCTATTGATAAAATGCAAATTAATAGTCACCATCGATTTAATATCATGCTATATTAAGGATATCTGCTATATTATAACGATAAAAGAACATCCCAACAGTATAATTTTTTTGTAATAAAAGTGATAAACAACGGTTTATTTAATTGTTGTTTTAGCAGCCAGGAGCGTGATACTAAAACCTAAAACTGCAATAAAGGTAAACGACCATCGAAGATTGGACGCTTCGGCTATAAATCCGATAACGGGAGGCCCAAATAAAAAACCTACAAAGCCAATAGTTGAAACAGCCGCTAAAGCAGCACCGGGTGTCATAGTACTAGATTTACCTGCCGCGCTGTACACTAGTGGCACAACTGTTGAAACACCCAACCCCACCAATAAAAACCCAAAAGTAGCAACTATTATGTTGGGGAAAATAACAGCTAACATTAAACCCGTTGCAACCAATACACCGCTCATTTGTAACATTAATTTACCTCCCAACTTAGTAGTAAGCCAATCACCAACAAATCGACCACTAGCCATAGTAAACATAAACGCGGAATATCCTAGGGTAATGTAAATATTGGGTACTTCTATTACTTTTTCAAAATATACGCCACTCCAGTCAAACATGGTGCCTTCGCAAACCAAACAACTAAAAGCGATCAATCCCAATAATAGTAAACCTTTATCGGGCATTGCAAAAATCGGTTGATTCTTCTTGCTGGAATCTTGTTTTAGCGTATGTTTATAAGCAATAAAACCCAACAATATGCAGAGGATAGAAATGGTTATAAAATGATACAGCGTATTTATTTGCAAAGAAATCATAAGTGTACCAATGAGGGCACCTGCAAAGCCCGCCAAACTCCACACTCCATGAAACGAGGCCATAATGGATCGTTGGTATTGCAACTCAACGCCAACACCTTGTGTATTGACTGCAATGTTAAACAGGTTGGCAAACATGCCGAAGAAGAACAATGCAATGACCGTTGTAAACGTAGTTTGCGCCAAACCTATTAACAACAGTACCACAGGGTAAGCAACAGAGGCTATTGACAAAACTTTTCGGCTACCAAATTTGCCAACCAACCAACCCGATAGTGGCAGGCTAGCCATTAATCCTACGGGTAACGATAGCAAAACGGATCCCAATCCGGCATCGCTTAGGTGTAATTTGTTTTTTATATCGGGTATTCTACAAGCCCAACTAGCAAATGTGAGACCTGCTATAAAAAAGTAGATGCTTACCGCTATGCGTTGAAATCTTAAAGGCGATATAGAAAGGGAAAGGTTCATTGAGATGTTTTACATGATTTAGATTTCTAGCTTTAGGTATTATGCAAAATCGGCTTTGGCATAAGCAGCTATTATAATAAGATTTCGCCCGTTAGCGTTCACTGTCGAATAAAATGGATGAAGGTAAATGGAAATTAATTTGTCATTATCGTGTTGATATTTTCAAAAATACCTCAATACTAACAAAAGCAAATTCTTACGCCAAAACAAAATATTGAAATAAAGGCGGCTTAATTTCTTTTGAAACAATCGTTTTACTTTGCCTCTCCTTTTGAATAATTTGGCATAGCCAACGATAGTGCAACATAAAATACAAAGACAATAGGAACTGCTTGCCATTTTAAAAATAAAGCCCCAATAATAGCTACAACCAATAACAGCAGTTTTGGCAAACTATTTTTCATTGTCAATTTATCAAACTTGAGTGCCATCATTGGCAATGTAGAAACCATGAGATAAGAAACCAATGCAATCAGTCCATACCAAAACCATTCGTTCAATAAAAGACTTGTCGCAAATTGGTTATCGGAATACCAATATATTAGTGGAAAAGATGCCACCAAAATACCAACTGCAGGAATAGGCACTCCTTTGAATCCAAATGATTGGGTTTTATCGAGATTGAACCTTGCAAGCCGATAAGCACCGGCGCATGGCACCAGAAATGCAGGTAAAAGCCATAATTCAGATACATCCAACCCATCTTCCTGCTGCGCAAAGGCTAGTCTGAGAAACTGAAAAATGATCATAGCAGGTGCTACACCGAAACTTACCACATCTGCCAGACTATCCAACTGTTTGCCCATCTCACTACACTGCCCCATCAGTCTTGCTACCAAACCATCTAAAAAGTCAATAACTGCAGCTAACCCTATAAAAGCAGAAGCCCAATACATTTTTTCAGGAAGCATTAGCATCAGTGGACCTTGTTCATCTGAGGTAGCCACAAGACCATTTTGCATAATGAGCACAATAGCAAGACAACCAAAAAAAAGATTGAGCAGTGTAAAAATGTTGGGGATTTGTTTCATTATTTCTTCATTAAGGCCTCTATGTCATCCGTAGTAATTGGAATATTCTTCATTAAATCAATGTTGCCATTCCGGGTAATCCAAAAATTATTTTCAATCCTGATTCCCGTTTGCTCTTCTTCTATATAAATGCCCGGTTCCACCGTAAATACCATTCCTTTTTTTATTGGTTCTACTCTTGTACCTAAGTCGTGAACGTCTAAACCTAAATGGTGAGAAATACCATGATACAAGTATTTGCGATAAGCACGATTAGCAGGGTCTTCATTTTTAACATCTGTCTTGGTAATAAGGCCTAATTTTAGAAACTGCTGCGTTGCCTCCTCGCCTACTTTATCTGTATAATCCAAAATAGAAATCCCTGGCTTCAACAAACCTTTTGCGAAATTGTG
>JANMZN010000062.1:0-4106 GCA_031383285.1 Segetibacter sp. | reverse complement strand
CCTGGGAATGGCTTAAAGATGTCCTCACCCGATTACCAGACCACCCCATCAACAGAATCAAAGAACTGCTACCGCATAACTGGAAGCCCCAGAAGTAGGGGATTTTTAACTAAAACAATATGTACTTAGATGAAGGGATACGTTGCAAACCATTAACAAGGTCATTCAAGGTAGAAAAAATTTGTTAGATGCTGATTTGATCGCACTTTAAATTGCATACCTCCATACAGCAAATACTATATACCATTTACGCTATTCACACATTATGTACATTTGAGTGATGAATGAGTTTATTCACAAATGATAGTTGTAAGTAATGCAACCGTAACCCTTGAACATTCGACCGAGAAATACGAGTTCGATAAAATCATGTAAATTTGGCTGATCATATTTTGACAATGAATGGACTTGAAACATATAAACCAGACATCATTAAACTTTGTGAAACGCACAAGGTTAAAAGCCTGTATGCTTTTGGTTCTGTTTTGACAGACAATTTCAATAAAGAAAGTGATATTGACCTAATTGTGGACTTCTCTAACATAGCTGTTGAAGATTATGCAGACAACTACTTCGACTTTAAATTTTCTTTACAAGATATTCTAAAAAGACCCATTGACCTATTGGAAGAAAAGGCTATAAAAAATCCATATTTCAGACAGTCTGTTAATCAACAAAGACAACTTGTTTATGGACAATGATATTAAAGCATGGCTTTATGACATTTTGAATGCTATAGTGGAAATTGAAAGTTTCTTTAGTGATAGTACCAAAGAGTTTGCAAAATACCAAAGCGACCTAAAAACAAAACGAGCAGTTGAAAGAAATATAGAAATAATTGGGGAAGCTTTAAGCCGAATTTTAAAACATGACGAAACAATTATAATTACAAATTCGAGAAAGATTGTTGATACAAGAAACAGGATTATTCACGGCTACGACTCAGTATCTGACGATGTGATTTGGGGTATAGTAATTCGACATCTTCCAATTTTACAAACAGAAATCCAGGAATTGTTGGGCGAATAGAAATGTACTATACACAACACAAACTGTGTAAAAACCAAATAAATCAAGCAATATTTTCTTAATAATTGGCTGGGTATAATACACCCAACTTTACCAAAGCAAATACCTGTTTTATTAGTTTGATGCAAACCGCCATTATTGCCTACTTTTTGTTTTTTCCTTTTGCCACTAAGCGGTCAAAAAGTGCTTTACATATCCTCCTTTCCATTCTTACTTATCTCTTACACATCGCAGATTTCCCTTTAGCATAGCTGCTAAGCCCCGAGAAGGAGAACCTGCGAGGACAAATATCTTGGACTATCGGCAATACTTGTTCGACGTTTTAGTGAAATCAAATTTACCCAACTCCAGTTTATCGATAAACCTATCTATCAACCGTACTGCATTGTCTATCGCTATTTGTTCGCCTAATGAAGAAAAATAAGTATGAAAACGGCTGGTGCATTGTATGTATTGAATTGGAAGATGAAACAAATTTTTTGGTATGCAATGATATTACAAGCCGAAGTTTATATTTGTTATATACAGCGGTCATTTCACAAACTGTTTTTAGCGGTAATTTTCCGAAACCGCCTTACCCGTACAGGAAAATAATAAAACTGACAGAATGATGAAAGTTAAAAAACTAACAATAGATAAGCTTACAACCGAAAGATTAATACTCATTCCATTTACAATAAACATTTGTAAAAATATTTTAAACAATGATTATAGAGACTTAGAAGCCTTGAACTTAAAAAAAGGTAGAAGTTGGCCAGACGAAGACGTTTTAGACACATTACCAAGAATAATCAACAACTTAAATAAAGTAGAATGTCCGACAGGTTATGAATCTTGGATGATCATCAAAAAAGAGACAAGGGAAATAATTGGAGATGCTGGTTTTAAAGGTTTCAACTTCGTAAATGATTCGATAGATATTGGATATGGCATTATTGATGAAGAGCGAAGGAATGGATATGCTGAAGAAGCAGTTACCGCACTTATCCATTGGGCAATGACAAACGAAATGGTAAAAGAAATTACGGCTACCTGTCATTTAGAAAATATCAACTCCATCAATCTGCTTACAAAATTGAGTTTTCATTTATTGAAGACTGAAAACAAAATGATGTATTGGTCGCTGGCAAACAAGCATTACTATAAGAAACATTAAAGAAAAAATTTTTGATAGAAGGTTGGATTAGAAATGACGTAAACTAATTTGTTATCCCATCATTCATTTTTTATTGAAAAAGCCCCGATACAACAATTTGCACCGGAGCCTTCAATTTCTTTAATCCCATTAATTACCTATTTCTTCACTCGCTTAAAAGTTCCTTCCATAAACTTCTGCTCCGTTTTACCGTCATGTCCAGTGCCATACATAGCCATTACATATGTATCGTTGTCTATCCACTTTTGCTCCTGCCTTATATCCGTTTGTTTACCCATTCCCGGATCGCTTTGCCTTCCTTTCATATTCAACGTTTTGGTTGCTTCATCGTATGTACCTTCCATTTGTACTATACCTGAACCCAGGTTGTCAATCCATGAAGAAACAAATAAATTTCTCATTTTATCATAGCCCATGATTGCGTGTCCCATCATCGGTTGCCCCATCATGGTACTAGTGTAATCATCCATCAGGTATAAGCCATTCATAGCGCTTGTGGTTACAGATTTAGCCATTGCTTTTGTTGGCGGCGCACTTGGATCCATCCATTGACTGACTTCTCCTTCCCAGGTTCCCACCTGCTTTGCCATCTCTTTGTGCATATCACCCGGGGTCATAAAATCCTGCCACTTCTTCATCATTTCTGCTTGTTGTGCGGAATCAGGAGGGCCGCTCATTTCGGCAACAGTAGAATCCTTGGACTCTTCCTTTTGTGAATCTTTCTCTTCATCTTGGATTTTTTCATTGTTGCAGGCAGTCAATAACAATGCTGCTGCAAATAGTACAAACAATTTTTGTTTCATATAGTAGTTGTTTTTAGACAACTAAAATAAACAAAAATTCCTTTCTTTTTAAAAAATGCTAAGCATTTATTGTTTCAGATAAAGGCCTCAAAAAGAAATATATGTTCAAGGAAGAAAGTAGATAAAAGAATTTACCTGCTAATAAAATAAATTATATCCCCTATAAAAACTTGTTCTATAGGATGTTGTGTTTTTGGAAGAACGGTCAACTGTGCATTGGGTAGCTTTCTGTAAACGGCTAACGTTTCTTCGATGGAAACCATTTTATCACTATCTCCTATCATGAGCAATACCGGACAGCTGATCATTTCCAAATCTTCAGTAGTCAGCGGGTTCTCCTGCCCCATCTCCTGCATCATCGCTGCGGTATATTGCAGTATTCGCTTCCAATCCTGCGGAAGGTGCCTTTGCTGCAATAGCGCTGCAAATTTGGGTAGCTTTTGTTCAATTACTTCCGCCTGCAATAGTTTTACTTCTTTAGCTGCTATTTCCGGGGTCCATTCAAACTTGGTAGCTAGTGTTATTACCCTTTCTACTATTGTTGGAAAATGCCTAGCAAGGTACAGGCCAACATATCCACCCATGCTGTATCCAAATATTGTTACCCGGTCAATTTGTTGTTGGTGAAGGAACGCAACCACTTCTTCGGCAAAATATTTTATTGAAAAAGGATGCGTTATCTCCTTACCACCATGACCGGAAAAATTCATAGAAAGCACCCTGTGGGTCATTGACAACTTATCTCTCAATGGAAATAGTTGCGCTTCTGAACCAATAGCCCCATGCAGTAGTAAAATAGTTGCCATTCCTTATTTCTTAACTCGTTTTTTTAATTCATCAACCGACATATTTAATTGTCGACCAACAGGTTTGCCATTTCTATAGGTAATTATTTTTAACGTGGCAGCGTCTTTTGGAACGCTTAAAACACCCGTGTAACGTGGATAAAACTCATCGGGATTGGTTTCATCAAAATATTAAGGTAAAACTAGAAACTGAAATTCAGGACCTCGTTATTTATTATTCTTTTGATGAAACCAATCCCGATGAGTTTTATCCACGTTACACAGGTGTTTTAAGCGTTCCCAAAGACGCCGCCACGTTAAAAATAATTACCT
>JANMZN010000048.1:0-2868 GCA_031383285.1 Segetibacter sp. | reverse complement strand
TTCATCAAAGCAACTTCATTTTTTAGAGCAAGAAAAAACTAAGAAAACCTACAACAAATTTTATTCAAAAATGGTCAACCTATTTCAGGACAAGACAAGACCCCACGTAATATGACAGTAACTGAAAAATTAAAATCTCTTTTGACTGAACAATATTTTTCAGAAGACGGTGACGAATATAAAATTGAATTGTTGCCAGGTTTGACAGACCAAGAAATCGACAATTTAGCAAAGGGTATTCCAAGCGGACAAATTCCAAATGACATTCGAGAACTATTGAAATTTGCAAGTGGCTTTGAGTTTAGTGGACTTGAAGAAATTACATTTAATGGTATTGGAGAGTTTGGATTTGAAGAAATATTTCCAAATTCTGTACAACTTGCAGGAGACGGTTTTGGAAATTTTTGGATTTTAGATATTGACCAAAACGGTACTTGGGGAAACGTATTTTATGTTTGCCACGACCCAGCAGTTGTTATAAAACATTCAAACAATTTATCAGAATTTATTCAGCACGTTGACGACTTTGGTAAAAATGGCAAAAGTTCAAATCTTGACATCATTCACGAAAAGTCTACAATGGAAATTTGGCAGGACGATAATAACTTTATTGAACTTGAAAATGCAAGACAATCAAGCGACACGACTTTAAAAGAATTTGCTTTATCACTTGTTGACAATTTCGTAATTGCAGACTTGCGAAACAAACCAAATAAGAGTGGTTTTGCGTGGGGCAAGTTTGGACCTAAAATTGAAAATGCTGTTAGACATAAATCTGAACTTTTGTGGGCTCTTGAAAAACCCATTAAAAAGGGCGGTTTTTTATCAAAACTATTTGGGCGTTAAAATGGTTGACAGACAAGCCAGCAGGCAACATTCGGTTTGGCAATATGGTGGCTGGACGTTGTTAGCTTCGGCATTTTATCGCTATCAGCAGCAGTTTTGGCAGACGTAATTCTATTGGGCTTTTGTTTGTTTGTTTCATCTTTTGTATTTTTATTGTGCTGCGGTTCCGGGCGGACGATTTTCAAATTCCACCACATCGCCAAGCCGTAACCGTTGTAGGCAATACATCTTCAAAACTTAAACCTCACACTAATGGAAAAAAAAAATTTCGAAAATGGCTTTACTTATCCATGCTATTTTGCTTGACTGCCATTACAATTTTCTCATGTAGAAAAATGGATAGCTTAAGTGTTCCTATTCAGGACAAAGAAGTAGCTGCAAAATTCCTAAGACTTCCTCCTACTGCCTCTTCTCAATTAAGGAAAGTAGCAAAAAGGTTAAAGACATTAAATCAGAGAGCTGGCTTTCTTACTACTATTGCTTTGAATGATGGTTATGCAGTTTGGGATAAAGCCATAATTGCTAAAAGCAACTCGGTAGCCAAAAGAAATTTAGCAAAAACTGAAAGTGCTAACGATACTATTATTTTGATACCACTTGTACTAGACAATGACAATCGCGTAAACGCATTTATTTCTGCAAGATTTAATGACTCTATCAGTTTAATGTTGTATCGTGCAAACGAGTATGAAAGCTATGGATTTGGAACATTGCAAGATTCAACGATAAATGCAGAGAAGCTTGCTGTACAATTTATGCTACTTGATTTTGAAACTTTTGGATACTCTGATTTTGATGTGATCGACGATAGATTATTAAAAGACGGTTCCATACCTATTGATATTCCCACAAAGGATACGAGAGTGCATATTGAACAAAATAGAGGAAGTGCTTTTGAAGTTTGGACATACGACATTTGTACTTCCACCACATACTTAAATTGCTCCTCTAATGCAAATTGTTGCAAAACAGCCGGTGTGCCTCCGGGGGCTTGCAATGCATGTGCCAATTGTTGGAAAACAAAACAAACCTGTACTAAAGAAAGCGTGCTTGTAACAGTAGATGATGGTTGGTTTCCAAGTGGAGGAAACCCTAATAATAATGAAACAGGAGGAGGAGGAAATCAAACTGGAACTAACACGACAGTATCAACACAATGTAACCCAACACCTTCGCTTGATAATGGTTTACCTCCTTGCCCCAAAAGCGGAAGCAATGGATTTCTGCCGGTAGTCGAAGCAGGCTTCCCAAAAAACCCATGCGAAACGGTTGACTCCTTAATGAAAATGCCTAGGATGCAACAGATGTTTCCTTACTTACGAGATAGTACTTCGGGCAATTATGAAATCGGCATCTACATTAGAAACCCTTTTACAACACCACCTATTGTTGATAAAATAAGTGGAGAACCGGACTCTTTAAGTATAAAAAACGTTGTTCCTAATGTTCCTGTAGATGGCTTTGCTCATATTCATTACAACGACCCTAAACGTTTGTCGGTATTTAGTGCTGCCGACTTAAACACATTTTATGACTTATTTAAAAATGGTAAAATTGCAAATTCAAAATTATTTACCTTTAGTTTAGTAACTGATAGCACAGCATACATATTAATGATAAGTGACACAGCTTCTTTTCGAAAATTTGGTAATACATTTTTAGGTGAAGAAAATAAACAACTATTTGAGAGAATGATGATAAATTATAGTGTTGATGTATCGAAACCTGCATCGCAAAATGAAAATGGTTTTTTAAAAATGCTAAAACAACTAACTTCGGGTGGTTTGACTTTATTTAAAGGAAATGGCGCTTTGACAGAATTTAAACAAATGGAATTTGACTATGCCACAAACGAAGTAAAAGAGAAACCATGTTCTTAACCATAAAAACAAAAATTATGAAGACTTCTATATTAATCATCAGTATCGTTTGCAGCTTACATCTTAATGCACAAAATATTAACTGCCCGCCAGGCAGCAACATGTCTGCACCTGAATTAGATAAATTTGTTGGTACATGGCG
>JANMZN010000548.1:0-5806 GCA_031383285.1 Segetibacter sp. | reverse complement strand
TCCGTCATTTTTCTGCTACTATATGCTATCTTATTATTCAGGATCGTTAGGATAGCCGAAAGACAGCGAAGTACCTTTAGTAGAGTGTATGCTTACAGCGTTGCCAGCATTTTCTTTTTTCACATTGCTATCAATATCTGTATGACAATAGGTCTCGCACCAGTTATTGGCATTCCGCTTCCATTAATAAGCTATGGTGGCTCATCATTGCTTACTTTTACTCTTTTGTTGTTTATACTAGTAAGGTTAGATGCAGACAGGCAAATGATTCTTCGATAACAATAAAATATTTTCGAAGCCACTATCATTAATTAATTCGCAGCATAAGTTTAATAATGAAAATAATCCCTCTAAGCGAAGGCTCTTTTACTATTGATAAAACAAAAATATTTATACCTTTTAATCCTGATGAAGACAAAATACAATCCAGGACAGTTGGTAGTTTGCTAGTAGAGGTTCAACCCTTTGTGGTTATAACCACCAAAGACATTTTACTTTTAGATACCGGGCTTGGATTTTCTATTGAAGGTCAGCTCCAGATTCATAAAAATCTTATTAAAAATGGCATTCAGCCTGGAGAGGTAACCAAGGTCTTGCTATCGCACCTGCATAAAGACCATTCAGGAGGTGTAAGTATCCTTGATAACTTAGGACATCATTCGCTAGCTTTTCCAAATGCCACTTATTACTTTTCAAAGGATGAGTTGGATTATGCTTATGAAATTGGTTTCCCGGGTTATATGATAGACGAAATCTCGCTATTAAATAATCATGAGCATACTTTTCCCTTAGAAAAATCAGGTACCATTGATGATTATATTCGGTTTGAAACTGTTGGTGGGCATTGCCCCTATCATCTTGCTTTCTGGATTCGAGAAAATGATGAAGTTGTATTTTTTGGTGGAGATGTAGCACCACAGTTGCAACAGATGAAAAGCAGGTTTGCAGCCAAATACGATTTTGATGGTAAGAAAAGTATGGAACTAAGGCAACAATGGTGGCAACAAGGTTTGGCTGAGCATTGGATCTTTTTATTTTACCACGACATAAAAACACCTTCCTATAGCAACAAAAAAAATGGCCTGCCCTAAAAAGAGCTGGCCGTTGCTAACCTATGAAAAACACCTATTTTAATTAGACTTTATCTTTTATTGTAGCTGTTGAAGGCCTTGCCGTTTCATTCTTCTGTTCATCAACTCTCTCTTTAGAAAATCACGAAATTTTCGCTCAGCAATAAACATTTTGTTTACCCTTTCATCGCTTCCTAATACTTTTTTAAATTCGGGCTTAAATTTTTTCCTTGTATTCAATAATCCTTCTTCCAAAGCGATCTGGTCGTTTGCCCCATCTTTCCATGCCACCTTAATTTCAGCAAAATAACTCTTATATATCGGCCAAAACACTTCTGATTCAGTAGAAGTCAATCCTAACTCTTTTGTTAAGTAAGCAGCATGTAATGCTTCGGCCTTCTTAAACAAACCATCTTTCTTTTGCCCATAACAAATATAGACATTGTTCACTATAAACAAGAGAAATAATATTAAATATTTTTTCATTTTCGCTTCATTAAATTTCTACATCATCCCCAATTTCTGATAGATATTGCTGTATTTCCTTATCAGTCATTTGTTTTACACTATTAGATAATTCTTTATCATTAGTTTGACTTTTAAGTGACCTTGATGAAACCTGATCTCCTGGAATAGATGTTTGAAGAAATTGCGATAGCTCTTCCTCTGACAAGGCATTAGCCTTTTGAATTACGAACTTATCTGCAGTTTGTATTTTGTCTGTCGGATTATTCTGAAATAAGAAAATACCTACCGCAACAAATCCTGTAATTACTGCTGCGACAGCATATTTACTGAACTTCCTCCATATACTCAAACTAACCACCCTTACTGTTGGTTTCACAGTATTCTCCACCTTTAAACGATCAAAATAATCAGCGGGAACACTGTAAACGGGTCCTTTTGAAATAGTATTAAGTATAGGTGCAACGGCTTCCAATTCTTCAATTATCTGTTGTTGAATGTTTATTTTATTAATTATGTTTTCTGACAGGTTGTCAAAGTATTGAGCAGAAACTGAATAAGGATTTGACCTTGTAAAATGATAAACAGGCTCACCACCTGTTTGTATTCTTTTCAAAACAGCATTAGCAAAATTTTCGAAATAATCAACTGGTACTAAATAGACATTGTTTGGAAGAATTGATGCTATAGTTGAACCAATCTCCATTAATTCTTCTTGTATTGAATGCTTATTTTCCATTGCTTGTTATTTAGACGTACTGCTATACCCAATAGTTTAATTTGACTTTTAAATTTTATCTGTTTAAAATATAATCTTCCACCTTTTTTGCCGCATGATGATAACTGGCTTTTAAAGCCCCCACACTGGTTTCCAATATGCTGCTCATTTGCTCGTATGGCATTTCATCATAGTATCTAAGGTTAAATACAATTCTTTGTTTTTCAGGTAATGCCTGAATAGCTAGCTGTAGCTTCCACTCTAACTTATTGGCATCGAAATTATTATCAGCTTTAACTTTATTACTCAGACCGCTTTCAACTTCTGATAAGCTAACTGCACTTCTGCGCTTTTGGCCATCAAGAAATGTAAGGGATTCATTTGTAGCTATTCTATACAACCAGGTAAATAATTGACTGTCTTCTCTAAAATTTTCCAAGGCATTCCAAACCTTTATAAACATGTTTTGCAGCACATCATTGGCATCATCATGGTCAACAACCAATCTTCGGACATGCCAATATAGCTTTTCCTGGTATTTTTTTATGATGGCAGTAAATGCTTTTTCTTTTAGACCGGGTGACTTAAACTGGCAAAGCAAATCCTTATCCTCAAGGTTCATTAGTGGCTGGTTTTTTAAAGGGCAATTTAGAGCTAAAACAAAATAAGTGCCCTCCAATAAGGCACTTATTTTATAAATATCAAATGAAAAGATTACCCGGCTTTTCTTGCAAGTACTTTTTCAACTGCTTGAATAATATTTGGGGTATCAAGACCATACTTAACTAATAATTGTTTTGGTGTACCGCTTTCACCAAAAGTGTCATTGGTACCTATGTATTCTATAGGAATAGGAAAATTTCTAGCTGCTACTTGTGCTATGCTGTCTCCCAGGCCCCCTAAAATATTGTGTTCTTCGCACGTAACGGCACATCTCGTTTTAGATATAGACTTTATGACTGCTTCTGAGTCCAAAGGTTTAATGGTATGAATATTAATTAATTCAACACTTATTCCTTTTTCTTCTAAAGCTTTTGCAGCCTCCACCGCTTTCCATACCAAGTGACCGCAAGCAAAAATAGTCACATCAGTACCTTCATTCATCATCTGTGCTTTGCCAATTACAAAATCACTGCCATCTACGGCTGTCCAGTTTGGCCACTTTGGACGACCAAACCTTAAATATACAGGTCCTTCATATTCTGCTATTGCAATAGTAGCGGCCTTAGTTTGGTTAAAATCACATGGAACTATTACTGTCATACCTGGCAACATTTTCATCAGCCCAATATCTTCCAATATTTGGTGGGTGGCGCCATCTTCTCCAAGTGTGAGACCTGCATGGCTAGCACAAATTTTTACATTTTTTCCGCTGTATGCTACGCTTTGTCTTATCTGATCATACACACGTCCCGTACTAAAGTTGGCAAATGTGGTGGTAAATGGTATTTTTCCCCCAATCGTTAATCCAGCTGCAATACCAATCATATTTGCCTCAGCTATGCCACATTGAATAAAACGCTCCGGAAAATCCTTCATGAACTTATTCAACTTCATAGATCCGGCCAAATCAGCAGTCAACGCCAATACATTTGCATTGCGCTTTGCCGCTTCATATATTCCTTCTCCAAAACCGCCACGGGTTTCTTGCTCATTCTGAACTATAATGTCTGCCAGCATATCATTAATTATTGCTGCAAAATAAAGGAATTGCTGCTTTACTTTCGGGGAATTCTTTGGTTCAGACCTTATAATTATTCAGAATAACCAACCATTCATCATTTTTATAAACCTTTTTTCACAAAATATACTACGGAAACTTTTTTATTGATTTTAGTTTCTATAGTTTTGCATTTTAAATTATGGAACCACGAGATAGAATATTACTTAAGGCTAATGAACTGTTTAACCGTCATGGGTTCAGAAGAGTGACTATGGACGAAATAGCACTCAAAACCGGCATGAGTAAAAAAACAATTTATGTGTCCTTTGCCACAAAAGATGAAATAGTTGATGCCATCGTAATGGATCATATTAACAGAAGCGAGTTGCGCTGCGAAGCAGACTGCTGCAATGCAGAAAACGCCATACATGAGGTATTTCTAAGTATGGATATGATTCAAGAGCATTTTTCGGAAATGAACCCGACAATTATGGAGGACCTTGAGAAATTTTTTCTGGTAACCTACAATAAACTGTACGAACACAAAAACAACTTCATCACAAAAAAAGTAAAAGCGAATCTAGAAAAGGGTATAGCCGAAGGTCTATTCAGAGAGGATATCAATATTGACATTTTGACTAAACTAAGAATTGGAACCATGTTCCTTCCCTTTGATCAGACAATTTTCCCCTATTCCAAATACAAATTGATAGAAGTGGAACGAGAAATTCTAGAACACTATTTATATGGCTTAGCCACAACACAAGGTCAGAAACTAATTAAAAAATACAAACAACAACGCACTAAAACAACCTAAAAAACATGAAGATCCGAATGTACAGTGTATGTACGTTTTTACTCTTGTCCTTGCTCTCATCTTTTAGTGGATATTCACAAAAAAGATATGAGTTAACTGTAAAACAAGCAGTAGAACTTGCCTACCAAAACTTAACTGAAGTAAAAAATGCAGCTATTGATGTTGAAATTCAACAAGCGCAAAACAGTGAAATTACCGGGCAGGCATTGCCGCAAGTAAATGGTTCAGCTGGCCTTAGCAGATACCTGGAACTTCCGCAGGTGCTATTTCCTGATGGTTCAAAAGCAGGCATTTACAATGTATTGATCAATGAAGGATTGTTACCATCTACTACAAAAATTCCAACACCTACATCGCAAGCCATCAGCTTTGTTCAGCCTTGGAATACAAATGTAGGTGCCACCCTAAGTCAACTGCTATTTCAGCCCGATGTATTCGTTGGACTAAAAGCCAGAAAAACAGCATTGGGCATTGCACAATCAAATCTGGAATTGACAAAGGAAAAAGTAAAAGATTCAGCATACCGAAGGTATTATGCCATTCTAATAGCACAGAAGCAAACAGAATTTTTACAAAAGGGAATAGACAGGCTTGAAAAACTATATCACGACGACTCTGTTATGTTTGTGAATGGGTTTGCCGAAAAGCTTGATTTGGATAAGGTACAAGTACAATTAACCAATTTACGCACTTCACAAAATATTTTAGACAACTCAATAAAGGTGGCATATGCAGCTTTAAAATTTTCACTTGGCGTATCGCAGAAAGATACAGTCCAATTGAAAGAAGGATTAACAACTGAGGAAGTAAAAAAGGGCTTGTTAGATATCAATTTCAGGTACGAAGACCGCAAAGAAATTCAAACGCTGAACTATGTAAGGAAACTGCAAGAACTGGATGTAAAAAGAAGCCAACTAGGCTATTTACCAACACTCACAACATTTATTAATTACAATGTGCAAGGGCAGGGTAAAGAATTTATCACAAGCAACAAAACATTATGGTTTAGAAGTTCTCAAGTAGGATTGAATCTAAACCTTCCAATATTTGATGGATTTCAACGAAAGAATAAA
>JANMZN010000544.1:0-2073 GCA_031383285.1 Segetibacter sp. | reverse complement strand
AAGGTTTTCTATGGCAATACTTTTTCTGCTGTCCGGTGTATATATCTGAAGGTAGGGATATGATTGGGATGGATGAAATTCAATCTGTATTTTCTTCTTCGGATTTCGAATAACACAAAGCGGCTGACATTCTGCAAAATTAAGTGTAAAACAATTATCGAATCGGGTATCGCCAAAATTTGTAAGAGAACCAAAAGCTTCGTATGGTGTAAAAGAACCGGTTGGTATGAGTGCATCATCAAACACCAGCATTTCTTTACTTTGAAACTCTACCTGGTAATCATCAATCGTATCTCCCAGAGTAAAATAAGGGTGCCATCCATCTGTAACGGGCATCAGTTTTTTATCTGCATTGGTAATGTTTGTTGAAACGGTTAGCATGTTGGCTGCTTCCAATTTGTATTCCACTTCGCATAAGTACTTAAATGGAAATCCATCCTCTTCTTTCTCATAGAGGTATGATAACCTGACCGATGCGAAATGATCGTTGGCTTCATGAGTTGCTACACTAAAAGATGCATCATAGATCAGTCCATGTATTGCATTTCCATTGGTAGTATATTTTGTCAATTGATACTCTTTTTCACCAAACGAAAAACTACCTTTATTTACCCTGCATACAAAAGGCGATAGTTTAGCACTTCTGAAATAGGGTGTGATATTTTCTAATGCTTCGCTTACATTTGAAAAACCCTCTACGACATTGAATAATGAACCATCATGCACAACACTAAATTTGTTTAGTAATGCCCCAAAGGAATATATCTCAACAAAACTGTTGGTAGATAAATCTTTCAAATGAATAACGGCATGCTCGCCGATTGTTGTAATGTTTGTTTCAAATGCCATTGTTATTGATTTTAATAGTTGCTTCCTGCACCTGATCCTCCAAAACTTCCACCTCCAAATTTTGTATCGGCTTCAGGTGTTTGTTGTTGGTGTCCAAATGTCTCGCCAATAATAATGCCCTCTAAGTTTTCATATTTATTGGCAATTGAATTGGCCTCATTGTAAATAAAGCCCCACCGGGCTTTTTTTAGTTTCTGTATAAGGATATAACTTCCTAATGTCAATACAATTCCTGCGATTAACAATGCTTGTTCTACCGGCATTATGGTATGGTAGTATTTGAATGTAAGTATGGAAACAGCAGTTAACAAAACGCCACTTCTGATAAAGATGAGGTCCTTGCTGATCAAACCTTTAAAGAGATATAAAATGGGGACAAGCATAGTCCACAACCAAAATATAGCAGAAACGTATGTTGGAAGTTGCATGCCATTCGATATTTCACTGATGATGAAATAATTGCCACAAATATAAAAACTAAGTAACGATACAATGGCTATGATTTGTATTACTGGTTTATAAACAAAATGGGTGGATAGTTTACTTGTTTTATTTGCAAAATAATAAAGGATGCCTGATACGGCAATAAGGATGAAATGCGTAAAAACGAAGGTTGAACTGCCAACAATAAAATACAAAAAAGAAAGCAATGAAACGACAGAACAACATGCTGCCAAGCAATCTGCAAAGCGGATGGTCATCCAAATGGAGAGAGTAAGAACAATTAATGAAAGTAAGGTGTCTGAGTGGGCATTTATAGAAAGACCAGTCGCAATAAAGGCTACTGAAGCAATCATCAATACATTGTCAACGCCTGAATTATAATGCTTTTTTCGCGTTGTCATTATTTCAAGAAAAAGATAAGAGACTATTCCGCAAAACACAAAAAATATATTGTAGAAACGGCTAATGGAAAGTAATAAAAATAATATACCTGTTGATCCTATTATTATAAAAAGTGTTAACACCCCTAATCCTATTTTTACAAATTGGTTGGGCATATAAAGACCAATGGGAAGCTTTTGCTTAAGCTCTTTTATTTGCTCATTCGAGAAGTAACCTTCTGTAGTAGCTTCGTCTAACTGCTCGTGATAGTACAAGTTCTCCAATGAAATTTTGTCGTATCCTGTCATTTTACTTTTATACTTTTATTGAGTCTTGTTAGTAGAAAAATAAATCCAATTCCTGAAATGATAAAGTATAGGAAAGCCATATACAAAGCGC
>JANMZN010000174.1:0-4119 GCA_031383285.1 Segetibacter sp. | reverse complement strand
TTGGCAACTATTGCATTGAGGCTGAGGCAACGATGACCAAGCGATTTCCCCAACCCATAAATAGCAGAGCTTTCCATTTCAAAGTTGGAAATTCTATGGGTATCAGATTTGAAACTCGTAAGCTTATCAATTAAGCCTGGAAAGGCGACACCTAATCGTAGTATTCTGCCTTGCGGCCCATAAAATCCGGGGCAAGTGACAGTGATTCCTGTATGGTAATCTTTTTCAAAATGTTGAAGTAGTCCACTGCTTCCTTCATAAACATATGGAATTATATTGCCAGTTTCTAATCCTGTATGTTTTTTAAATGCGCCAATTATATTTTTCTCTTCAGCTGTATTTTGCAAGGTGTAAAAATGCATCACATTATCAAAGCCCAATCCATGCGTACCGGCAACAAAACTATCTACAGGTATATCTGCCTGCAAAGAACCTGAAGTACCGAACCTAAAAAAGTTTAAGGAAGTAATGCCAGACTTGATTGTTCTTGTTGAGAAGTCAATGTTCGCTAATGCATCCAGTTCATTGATGGCAATGTCAATATTATCAGGCCCAATCCCGGTACTGACGCACGAAATTCTCTTTTTACCTATATAACCGGTATGGGTGATGAATTCTCGGTGCTGCAACTTAAATTCGATGGAATCGAAATGTTTGCTAACCACACTCACTCTATCAGGATCTCCGACAAGAATAATATTAGTAGCTAGTTCTTCGGGCCTTACATCCAAATGATAGATACCTCCGCGGTTATTGATAATTAATTCAGATTCTGCAATTGGTAGCATATGAACAGTTTTATGATCAATGAATGTAAACGAATGTAGTTACTTATTGATAAAAGTATTTAATATTGATGTTTTCAAGCTTGTATTTAGCATATAAAAGACAATTGTAGTAATTTTAAATTTTTACAACTTCCCATATGTCAGAAAATATTTTAAGAATTCCTGATTTTACCCTCTCCCCGCGTGTGGACCAGGTAGGAATAGAAGAACGAGCATCCCGGTTTACAAAGCGCAGTATAAAGAATGAAACAAAGAACAATGGTTTACTACTTGCGCTTAACATGATTGACCTGACGACACTTGAAGGAAAGGATACCACCGGCAAAGTGAACCAAATGTGCTACAAAGCCCGTCATTTAATGGATTCTTATCCCGGCCTGCCGACTGTAGCTGCTGTTTGCGTATATCCTTCTATGGTTAAAACAGCAAAAAAGGCTGTTGAAGGATCAGGAATAAAAGTAGCATCAGTATCAACTGCTTTCCCCAGCGGACAAGCACCATTAGATGTAAAAGTGTCCGATACCCGGTTTGCTGTAGAACAAGGGGCTGATGAAATTGATATGGTGATATCAAGAGGGCGGTTTTTGCAGGGTGATTATAATTTTGTTTTCGACGAAATAGCAACCATAAAAGAAGCATGTGGCGAAGCAAGGCTGAAAGTGATCTTAGAAACAGGAGAGTTGATTACGTTTGATAAAGTACGAAAGGCTAGTGACATCGCTATGTATGCAGGTGCAGATTTTATAAAAACATCTACCGGCAAAGTGCCTTCTGCAGCTAATATGCCGGTCACTTTAGTGATGTTACAGGCTATCAAGGACTTTTATTTTAAGACTGGAAAAATGATAGGGATGAAACCTGCAGGCGGCATTTCAAAATCCAAACAAGCACTTCATTATCTGGTCATGGTAAACGAAACACTGGGAGAAGATTGGATGAATAATCATTGGTTCAGGTTTGGCGCAAGCAGTCTTGCAAATGATATACTGATGCAGATATTGAAGCAAAAGACAGGTGTATATCAGGGAAAGGATTATTTTACGCTTGACTAGAAAAATGTTCTTCGCTCCTCTAAAATGCATAGCAGGAAACTAAGAGATAAAAGTCAAATAGCAATTTAGTACAAATGAGCTCCGGCATCCAGGAGCGATTTTTAATAGTAGCAAATAATATGAGCTGCATAAAAAAAGATTATGGGCACCACAAAAGATAATACGTTGAAGTTGAAATTTGATAGTGCAAGACAATTTGCGCCTGCGCCAGAAAGTAAAAGCGCAGCAACCATCAAACCTCGTTATGATTTGTTTATCAATGGCGAGTTTACGCCTCCATCAAGTGGCAAATACTTTGATACACACAATCCGGCAACGGAAGAAAAATTATCAGAAGTAGCCGATGCAAATGAAGCCGATGTTGATCGTGCAGTAAAAGCAGCTAGAGCCGGATTTAAAGTGTGGAGCAAAATGCCTCCCAAAGAGCGTAGTAAATATATTTATCGCATTGCTAGAATGATACAGGAGCGGGCAAGAGAATTTGCTGTAATAGAAACGTTAGATGGTGGTAAACCTATTCGGGAGAGCCGCGATTTTGATGTTCCTGTTGCTGCCAATCATTTCTTTTATTATGCAGGATGGGCCGATAAATTGGAATATGCTTTTCCCAATAGACAAACAGCACCTTTGGGTGTAGCAGGTCAAATTATTCCATGGAATTTTCCTTTACTGATGGCGGCATGGAAAATTGCGCCTGCACTCGCCACAGGAAATACGGTAGTATTAAAACCAGCAGAAACAACGCCACTAACTGCATTGAAATTGGCGGAATTAATACAAGAAGCAGATTTGCCTCCTGGAGTTGTAAATATCATTACAGGTGCAGGGCTTACCGGTGCTGCCATTGTCAATCATCCGGATGTAAACAAAATTGCATTTACAGGCTCTACAGATGTTGGCAAGATTATTCAGCGAGCTATAGCCGGAACAAATAAAAAAGCTACACTTGAACTGGGGGGAAAAGCGGCTAACATAATTTTTGATGACGCACCAATAGACCAGGCAGTAGAAGGTGTAATTAATGGCATTTTCTTTAATCAGGGACATGTGTGTTGTGCCGGATCCAGATTGTATGTGCAAGAGTCTGTGTACGATGAAGTGGTTCGCAAACTGAAAGACAGATTACAAACCCTTATTGTAGGCGACCCAATGGATAAGAATACAGATATCGGTGCCATTAATTCTAAAGAACAATTGGCTCAGATTCATAAGTATATTGAAATAGGAAAACAGGAAGGTGCAGAAATGTACTTTAGTGATTGCGAATTGCCAGGTAAAGGCTATTTCTGCAGGCCAACTATTTTTACCAATGTAGCCCAGTCAAACAGGATAGCGCAGGAAGAAATTTTTGGGCCGGTATTAGCTATTCAAAGCTTCAGAACAGATGATGAAGTAATTGAAAAGGCCAATAACACTCCTTATGGTTTATCAGCTGGAGTATGGACTGACAAAGGGTCTAAAATATTCAATCTTACTACCAAGCTAAGGGCAGGTGTTATCTGGGCCAATACATTTAATCAATTTGACCCAACATCACCATTTGGCGGATACAAAGAAAGTGGGTATGGGAGAGAAGGTGGTTTGCATGGATTGCTTCCTTACCTTAATCTTCAATAAGTGAATCTTTAAAATGACAAAAATGGCAAATTCAACAATAAAGAAAACAACAGCAAAGGAAAAAAATACTAACGGCGAGCAGCCAAAACAAAATGGTCAACAAAAAGTAGCTGAGCCTGCCTCAGGAGATCGTTTGAAGGTACTTAAAACTTATAAAATTTATGTTGGTGGGCAATTCCCTCGCACTGAGTCCGGTAGATTTTATGTGGCGGAAAACAGCAAAGGCGAACATTTGGCAAATGTTTGCTTAAGCTCTCGCAAAGACTTTAGGGATGCTGTTGGTGCTGCAAGAGGTGCACAAGGCGGATGGGCAGGGAAGGCTGCAAATAACAGAGGACAAATATTGTATCGGATAGCAGAAATGTTGGAAGGAAGAAGAGCACAATTTGTAGATGAACTGATGCAACAGGATTCTTCCAAAGAATCTGCAGAATTGGAAGTTGATCTTGCTGTTGATAGATTGATTCATTATGCCGGCTGGTGCGATAAGTTCCAACAGTTGTACAGTTCTGTGAATCCGGTGGCTTCTTCTCATTTTAATTTTTCTGTTCCGGAACCAACAGGTGTTGTTTCTATCATTGCTCCGCAAAATAGTTCGCTCATAGGCCTGGTTTCAGTTATTGCCCCTGTTATAGCTGGTGGAAATACCTGTATCGTGTTGG
>JANMZN010000528.1:0-2956 GCA_031383285.1 Segetibacter sp. | reverse complement strand
TAATATTATGTTTGTTACCGTGCGAGAAAGGACCGGTCAAATTGGATTGAAGAAAGCTATTGGTGCAAAAAGTTCAACCATACTAACCGAGTTTTTATTGGAGAGTGCATTTCTTTGCTTGCTAGGCGGATTGATTGGATTAATCCTTGTTTACTTGCTGGCATTAGGCCTCAGTGCGGTATTGCCATTCCAGATTAATATTTCTTTTGGTACCCTTACGCTTGCTATATCCATCTGCTTAATAGTGGGCGTGTTGGCAGGTATCATTCCTGCATCTATTGCTGCTAAGATGAATCCTGTGGTGGCAATTAGGATGAAATAGATTGAAATGTATGATGTATGATGTAGGATGTAGGATGTATGATGTATGATGGAGGATGGAAGATGTATGATGTATGATGTATGATGGACAATGTATGATTTATGATGTCTGATTTACTGACTACTGACTACTGATTACTGATGATTGATTTACTGACTACTGATTACTGATTTAGTTTGGCGGATAGTTTTTAGAAAACAATGACAATAACAATTTTAGCAATAGAGTCTTCTTGTGATGATACGAGTGCTGCAGTTTGCCGCGATGGTAAGATGCTGTCAAACATTACAGCTTCGCAGAAGATACATGAACTATACGGAGGTGTAGTTCCAGAATTGGCAAGCAGAGCGCACATGCAAAACATTGTTCCGGTAGTGGATGTAGCATTGAAAAAAGCAGCGGTTGAATTGAAAGATCTGGACGCCATTGCCTTTACACAAGCGCCGGGTTTAATAGGGAGTTTATTAGTAGGGGCTCAATTTGCCAAGTCAATGGCTTTATCCTTAAACAAGCCCTTGATTAGTATTCACCACATGCAGGCCCATGTATTGGCAAACCTGATAGACGATCCCAAACCGGCATTTCCATTCCTGTGCCTTACGGTGAGCGGCGGACATACACAGATTGTGCTTTGCGAAAGCCCCCACATAATGAAAGTTATTGGTGAAACCATAGACGATGCTGCCGGTGAAGCTTTTGATAAAAGTGCCAAACTGCTTGGGCTGCCTTATCCCGGTGGTCCATTGATTGATCAGTATGCAAAAGACGGAAACCCGAAGCGTTTTATTTTTCCTGAACCACAAGTGCCTGGCCTAAATTTTAGCTTTAGCGGATTGAAGACATCTTTTCTTTACTTTATGCAAAATGAAAAGAAGCTAAATGAAAATTTTGTGCAAGAAAATATGGCAGATATCTGCGCATCAATTCAATACCGAATAGTAACTATCCTGCTTAAGAAGCTAGATAAAGCTGTAAAAGAAACAGGGATAAAAGACATTTGCATTGCAGGTGGCGTAAGTGCAAATAGCGGTTTGCGAACAGCCTTTATTGAAACCGGTGCAAAAAAGGGTTGGAAAACATTTATACCCAAATTTGAATATTGTACAGACAATGCCGGTATGATTGCTATTTCAGCCTACTACAAATTCCTGAACAATGATTTTGCAGAACTTACGATTTCTCCAACTGCAAGAGCGGAATGGTAAGCTTCTTTTCTAATCAATATTAAGCCTAATTGCTGTTCCAATTTCTTTCAATTAATGAAAAGAGTTGATCATGCTTTTATAAAGTGTAGATGAACTCCAATATCCGCTTGCTATAATGCGCCTGATTGTAAATAATGGATCATTCGGATCTCGCTTGGTACTTAATATGTACGCTGCTTTAAATCCTCTTTTCTTCAATTCAGGAATGGCCTCCGGGTTCCACAAGCCAAAGGGATACGCAAAATAGTCAGGATGTTTACCCATTATTTCTTCTAGTTTTTTGGTGGGTTTTTCTATTTGAATTACCCAGTCTTCGCCAACATACTTTTTTACATTGTGATGATCCCATGTATGAGAACCAATTACCTGCCCATCATCGCTCAGTTGTTTGATCTGTTCAGTAGTCATATACTTTGGACGATTGATTGAAACGGTCATAATAAAGAAAACACCTTTGAAGCCGTATTTTTTCATTTCAGGAGCGGCAATCGTAAACTGATCATCATCTGTGTCGTCAAAAGTTAGCATCACCGGTTTTTCGGGTAATGGATCGCCAAAAGCAAGGTAATTATATAATTGATCCGGAAGAATGGAGTG
Organism: Segetibacter sp.; assembly: GCA_031383285.1. GTDB lineage: Bacteria > Bacteroidota > Bacteroidia > Chitinophagales > Chitinophagaceae > Segetibacter. The sequence continues at coordinate 832 of JANMZN010000528.1, read as the reverse complement.
ATAACCACTGTCGGCCAATAATTTAAGGTGCGATTTAAAAGCTTCAACAGGAATAATATAATCCTTAGCAGATTTCGAATCTGTAGCAGTCCAATCGCGTATTTGATGATAACATAGTATCGGAACTTCTTTTCGGGCCAAAATGGTATTTGCATCTGCAATTGCACCAGCATGTGTTGTTGGTGAGCGTACAGCATCTATACTTTTAGCATCTGTATTTACTTCAGTAGTACTGTCGGTGGTAGTTTTTTTTGAAGCGTCTGTTTGATTGCATCCGGAAAAATGTGCAGACATCAAAATGATTGCACTTAGAAAAATTGTTTTCATCACTGTTTAATCAATTAAAATTTGCTGCAAAACAAACCTTTTTTTCTTTTCAGTGCTTTAAAAAATTATTAATCTATTGGTAATACATGATTTGGCAAAACACGAAATTGAAACATATTTTAATGTTAGGTTCATGCGCTTGCCACTTAAAACCGGTCCAAAGTTTACTTTTTTACAATTTTAATTGTTTTTTAAACCTAGCCATTTTAGATACTAGAAAGGGGTAATTTAGCCAAAAATATTGCGTAGTTCTACGTCAAATTGGCTTCATTATTGGTCAAATCAGTTAGTTTGTCTTTATTTGTTATGCATTTTAGAGTCAAGATTCATTTAAAATGGTTGAGTATGAAAATTTTTATTGCATTTCTGTGTACATTGATAGGTGGTCATGTTTTTGCGCAACCGGCACCAAATCCTGCTGAAAAAGTAGGCGAAGTAGTCACACTTTCGGGGCGAGTTTATTCAGCAAACTATCTGGTTCATGTAAAAACAAAACCAACATTTT
>JANMZN010000526.1:0-1838 GCA_031383285.1 Segetibacter sp. | reverse complement strand
CTTATTGCTACGAGCATTTTCGGCCATATTGCTAACAGCCTTGCTAAGTCCCACCAAATTTAAATGGTCTGCATTTCTAATTACAGGCACAATTAAATTGCCACTTGGTAAAGCGGTTGCCATTCCAATATTGATGTCTTTCTTTAATATTATTCTATCGCCATCAATTGAACAGTTGATATATGGATATCGCTTGATCACCTTTGTAATACAGGCTATAAACATTGGCGTAAAGGTGATTTTTGTTCCCTCAGTTTTTTCGAAGTGTTTTTTCACTTTTTCGCGCCACATCACCATGTTGGTCACATCGGCCTCTGCAAAACTGGTTACGTGAGGACTTGTCTGCTTGCTCATAACCATATGCTTGGCAATCATCTTTCTCATGCGATCCATTTCTATTATCTCCACATTGCCGGTAGGATTGGAATACGATGGTTGTTCCGATGGCACTTCTTTTATTGGAACAGGAGGTGCTACCGGGTTAAAAGATACTTGCGGCATTTGCGAAGAATGTTCTGTAGAACTACCTGATTTCTTATCAGCAACATATTGCAATATGTCTTTCTTCGTCACCCTGCCTTCGTTGCCTGTTCCTTGAATAAGATCAAGTTCATTCATAGTTACTCCTTCACTATTGGCAATGTTTAATACCAATGGTGAATAAAATTTATTGTTGCCTGACGATGGCACGTTTGACGGTTGTGAGCCAGTGGGTGCATAAGGTACAGGGACTTCATCAACCGCAGTTTTCTGCAAAACCACTTCACCAGATTGGTTATCAGAAACAGGAGAAGTTGGAGTATGGCTTTGACCTGAAGCATTACCATTGGTTTCAATGCGAGCTATAACTGTGCCAATAGGAACTACATCATTTTCTTTAAAAAGTATTTCGGTTAAAATACCTTCTGCGGTAGAAGGAACTTCGCTGTCGACTTTATCGGTAGCTATTTCCAATACAGTCTCATCGCGGCTTACTTTATCACCCACTTTCTTTGACCATTTCAGCACCGTGGCCTCCATAATACTTTCTCCCAACTTTGGCATTATTAAATCAACTACAGACATATCAATCGTTTATTATTATAATGAAGATAATTCAAGCATTTGTATTGCTGCAAAGATGTTTGATTTTGTGGGAATAACAAAGAACCATAGCAAGTTGGCAGATATGGGTAAAAAAATAGTTTATTATAGAGTAAAACTACAAAGCTGCATTCACGTTATAAGTACAACCTTTTAGTAAGGGAATTTTTTTGCTTTTAGTTTCAATAAACTACAAAACCACTCAATATACTTTACATGATTTATTTAGAATTGTTATTTTTCATGTTGAAAATATTGAAATGACTAGATCCGTAGGGAGTGACTAATCGTAGAATAAGAAAACTGTTAAATAGAAACAATTAGCAAAAACCATTTAGAAAATATTTAATTATTTACAATGAGTTCTCTTGTAACTGAGATTTCTAAGAAGGTCACAAAAAAGTGTATCAACAAATAGAATATCCCGTTGTTTTGATCTTTAAAATTTACCGAAATTTTCCAAAGTGTAATTATCAACTGCAAATTATTATCAATGAAAGAAATGAGGATATTAGAAAATAAAAAACTGCCTTCCGGAAGTTAACTACCAATAGTGGCAGGGATACTAAAACCTGCGGTAAATTTTAACAAATAAAAAACCCACATACTTTCTTTAATGACTATCCGCAATTGAGTGCAGGCTAATATTATTAGCATATATTTGCTAATAATATTAGTACTTATGAAGATAGACAAGTTCTTTACGACCTATTCCACAGAGGAAAGTTGTAAGTTATATTTCAGGCAGCAGCGGG
>JANMZN010000523.1:0-1788 GCA_031383285.1 Segetibacter sp. | reverse complement strand
ACAGGCGTGGCCGTAAGAAATACTACTGCTTCGGCATGGTCGCAGAAATAAGAAACTACTTTGTGACGAATCGTTTCTGGATTACGAGCATGATGTGCTTCGTCCACAATTACCAAATCGAAACGAGGCGGTGGGTTAAGGTTTAATAACCCAACTTTTGTTTTCTTCTTTTCACCTTTTTCTGTTCCACCCAATAGGGTTTCATCAAACAGCGAATAGGGTATTATTGCCTTGGCATATTGGTCGGGCCATTCACCTTCTAAGTCCATTTCATTTATGCAATGGCGCAGTTGCTTACTGTCGAGTGGAATGAAATTTTCATCGAAACGTTTCATTTCATTTTCCCATTTTCTTTCTGTAACTAACGGTCTAGGGCAAATGATAAGCACCGTTTTTATATTTCTTCTTGCTTGTATTTCCCTCAAAATCAAGCCCGCTTCTATCGTTTTACCTACACCCACTCCATCAGCTATCAGGAGCCTTGGCCTGTCGGAACGAATGAACTTTAGCACGGGGCGAAACTGGTACGGGATAAAGTCAATCCGTGCAGCATTAAGCGAATATAAAGTGGAAAGCCCTGGTGATTTTATTTGTATAGCAGTAAGTAAATTGCTGAACTCATTTGCAGATAAATGTTTGAAAGCAGACTCACTGATGATGGCTTGCAGTTGCGATTCATAAAATGCCTGTACTTTGCCATCCATAAAAACTTCGTATCGGGTTTGGTCACCTGTTTTAACAAAAGATAAGATCGCTCCTTTGGCTTCTGGTTTAGATGTGAGGCTTACCAATTGGCCTGGCGCAAAAAGGATTTTTGACATAATTATTTATTTGGTTTTCTGAAATTTTATAAAGTTTTATGTGGGGATAAAACTATGCAAAAAAATATCAAATAATAGTGATAAAATTCTATTTGAGATCAGTTGATGACGAAAAATTTTTTCAACAATCCAAAATTTGTTCTGTGTGTAAAAAATCAAACTCATTTCCTATTGTGTACTTAGCTTCACTCCTTTAATTTTCAGCAAACATGGCTAATCAATTTGGCAAAACATGGTGGGGGCAGCAGTGGCTCAATTCTTTGAGCAACATAGATTATAGCAACCGACTGCCCCGAGGTAGTACCTATGCAAGAAATGGTTCTGTAGTAAAATTGACTATTGACGAAAATAACATTCATGCTAAAGTGAGTGGAAGCCGCCCTAAGCCCTACGATGTCACTGTTATTATTCCTCCTTTTTTTGAGCCCGAAATAAAAAAGCTAATAAAGGAAATAGCAGATAAGCCAGTAATTGTAAGCAAACTGCTGAACAAAGAATTGGATCCTGAACTGTTAGCTATAGCAGAAAGAATAGGACTAAAAATTTTTCCAAAACAATGGACTGATTTTAAAATGCAATGCAGTTGCCCGGATTGGGCTGTACCCTGCAAACACCTTGCAGCAGTCATTTATAAAATAAGTGCAGAAATTGACAACAATCCCTTTCTGGTTTTTAATTTGCATAGGGTGGATTTGGCTTTGGAACTAAAAAGAGAAAATATTTTTATCGTTGTTGAAAACAATGCTATTCCGCTGCTGAAAAGTTTGCTGTTGCCACAGAATGTTGATAGTGAGGAAAAGCAATGGCGTGATAATGATGGAGATTATAAAGAACAACCTAGTAAAAAATTGAAAGGGGGTAAGTCTGCTGTTTCAAAAAAAGATAAGGATAGCAAGGCAGGCAAAGAAGATGTACCTTATAAAGAAGAGCGTAAGCAACCCCTAAATTTTGCTACACTTTCGCCTAT
>JANMZN010000504.1:0-7033 GCA_031383285.1 Segetibacter sp. | reverse complement strand
AAAAGGATCTGCTACAACAAGCAATGATTTACCATCGGGTACAACCACTTCCTTAGTATTAATAATAATAAACGTTGCTGAACTATTCAGGCACTTGCTATAATATTTTGGATGATCAACAAAACAAAGATCACCTTTCTCAACCCTGTGAATTTCATTGATGCCTAGCACCTCAGCTGTTGAGCTTCCAATTACTTCAGCATTTATGAGATTAGCAATCCATTGTACAGAAACAGGAGCAGGAAATTTCATAGTTCAAATTTTGTCAAAGGTAATAAGCATCCTTTCAAAACTTCTTTAAGATTTTCAGGTAATTTCCAATGCATGTTTTCAAGCGTAATGGAAGCAAAAAAACTAAAAACCAAATTTAGATTTATTCAACAATTTCCATTTCAATCATCAAAAAAGGATTTTCTACAAAATTATTTTTGAATTGTTGAATTATTTTTTCCTTGCTAAAATAAAATGTGCATTCAATGTTTGTCGTTAATTCTATACTGAAAAATGGAAAACATCACCATGCGAATAATCTTCTGAAAGTATTGACATTACTATGTTTCAGAATTAATTAAAGCTTCAACAATTTAGTTAAAGTGCAATAACTAACAAGTTGCTTTGATTTGAAAATGTTGATTACCTTACTCCTTATTCACAAATAATTTTGAAATGTGAATAAAATTGTTGAAGATTTTTTTTGTGTTAGAAAAAAGTATTTTTAATATTGTGTAGGGAAATTTATTTCCTGGTACTTACTAACCCATCCATATATTAAAGCCTGGTTTTTTTACCGGGCTTTTTTTTGTCTATGCACCATTACTTTATTATCTATAAACCATTCAGAGTCTTATCCCAATTTTCTTCAGTCGAAGGCAAAGAAACTTTGGCAAATTACTTTGATGTTCCTAAAGATGTTTATCCTGTAGGCAGGTTGGATTATGACAGTGAAGGCCTTTTAATTCTCACCAACGATACGCAACTTAATCATCGGTTACTGCATCCCAATCATCGGCATGAAAGAGAATATTATGTACAGGTGGAAGGCAGAATTACCAATAAGGCAATACTACAATTGCAATCAGGAGTAACCATATCTATTGATGGAAAATCATACCGCACCCAACATTGCAAAGCAAGTACTTTTTCCAGCCCTCCCATATTGCCACCACGAAATCCACCTATCCGGTACAGAAAGGAAATACCAACAGATTGGATTACACTAACACTGTACGAAGGCAAGAACAGGCAAGTAAGGAAGATGACAGCTCAAGTAGGTTTTCCAACATTGAGGTTGATAAGATACCGGATAGAAAATATACAGCTAGACCAAATGTTGCCCGGCGATATAAGAGCAATGAGCAATCAGGAAATCTACAAAATGCTCTTTCATTAATCAACAATTCCTTTCTATATCTTTATCGTGTGAACAGGCAATTAAAAGATTTTTTCGATAGTAAAGTTGAACAGTACAACCAACCATTGTTTATTAAAGATGATCCTATCTGTATTCCTCATTCCTTTACTAAAAAACAAGATATAGAAATAGCAGCATTGTTTGCATCTATTTTTGCATGGGGCAATAGAACCACTATCATAAATAAATGCAAAGAGCTGATGAGCAGAATGGATAATGCCCCTCATGATTTTATAAAAAATCATCAGGATCAGGATTTAAAACATTTGCTCAACTTCAAGCACCGTACTTTTAATGATATAGACTTGTTGTACTTTGTCCAGTTCCTACATCACCATTATTCAAAACATAATTCTCTGGAAACAGCATTTAGCAAAGGCATGCATAAGACAGATGCTACTATTGAAAATGGACTTGACTATTTTTTCAAATACTTTTTTTCTTTGGAAGATGCACCTGCAAGGACCCGAAAACACATAGCCTCGCCAGCAAAAAAAAGCACATGTAAGCGATTGAATATGTTTTTAAGATGGATGGTAAGAAGCGATAACACTGGAGTAGATTTTGGCATTTGGAAAAAAATATCTCCGGCACAATTGATCTGCCCTATAGATGTGCATGTAGCCCGGGTAGCCAATCGCTTTAACTTACTTACAAGAAATCATATAGATTGGCAAGCAGCATTAGAACTTACGGATTACTTAAGTACTTTAGACCCCTCAGATCCTGCGAAGTATGACTTTGCCTTGTTTGGTTTGGGAGTGGTAGAAAAATATTAATAACATGACTAAAATAAAAAACTGGTATTTTAGCTTATCAATTAAAAAGCGGCTGCTTGTTCATTTCATTATTCAATGTTTGTATTGGTATTTTTCTATGGCTATTATTAACCATCTTATCTGGCCTGCTAATGAGCCAAAATCCATTCCTGAACAAATTTTTCATGCACTTTGGATGGCGACATGGATGACTATATTTTTTCAATGGAGAACTGTGAAAGAATTATTTAAAAGGACGAATGCAGAAAAGTGATTCCATACAAGAGCTGGTAAATGAATTGCAACAGTACGATCTGCCAGTTGCTTATTCCCATCCATTAAATAAAGAAGAACTCCTCAATGCATTGGCTGCTTATATAAATATACTTATCACCACTGACTTCTCACGCCTGATAGCCTTGTTGTACCGCCTGGATATTTCCGAAAAGAAGTTAAAGGACTTGCTTGTGGTTCAAAACAACTCCAATGCAGGATCTATAATTGGTGATATGATAATAGATCGCCAATTACAGAAAATAGATTCCAGAAAAAAATATAAGAAAGATCACGGTGATATTCCTGAAGATGAAAAATGGTAACATAACATGAAGCCTTTTTGCAAAACAAAAGGGGAATACAAATTACATCTTAACGTTTATCCAAAATGAATTTCTAAACCCTAAGTGAAAAAATCTTTCCCAATTTTGGAAAATTCCCAGGCTGATTTATAATAAATCTTTTTAGAAAGGAGTTATTATAGACATGACAATTGCGGAAATAGCCCAAGCACACGATGGAAGTATAGGAATGCTCCATTCTTATATAGATGCTTTGGCAAATACAGGTGTAGATGCGGTAAAATTTCAAACTCATATAGCGGAGGCAGAAAGTAGCGAACATGAGCAATTCAGGATTCCATTTAGTTATGTTGACAAAACAAGATTCGACTATTGGAAAAGAATGGAACTAACTGTGGAACAATGGAAAGAGGTAAAGCAACACTGTGATAAAGTTGGGCTTTTGTTTATTTCATCTCCATTTTCTTGCAAAGCAGTAGATGTATTGGAAGAAGCAGGCGTAGCCATGTATAAAGTTGGTTCAGGAGAAGTCAGCAATCTGCTTTTATTAAACAAAATAGCCTTGACAGGCAAACCTGTTATACTTTCCAGCGGCATGAGCAACTTAGCGGAGTTAGATAAAGCTGTCAATATTTTTAAAGAGAAAAACATAGAAGTATCTGTGCTGCAATGCACTACAGCTTACCCTACTGTACCAAAACAATGGGGATTACATATAATAAATGAACTGAAGAAACGTTATAATATACAAACAGGCCTCTCTGACCATAGTGGAGACATTGTCGCCTGCCTCGCTGCAACAGCACTAGGCGCCGACATTGTAGAGTTTCATGTGGTGTTTGACAAAAGGATGTTTGGTCCAGATGCCAAAGCTTCTTTAAAGATGGAAGAAGTAGAACAATTGGTTGCAGGCATCAGGAAAATAAAAGAGTCTTTGACAACAGAAGTGAACAAAGAAGACCAGGCAAAAGAAGCCGGAGCCCTCAAACAAATGTTTGGAAAATCTTTATGCATCAATAAGGATTTAAAGGAAGGTCACCTAATCACTTTTGAAGATCTAGAAGCAAAAAAACCAGCAGGATATGGCATAGAGCCATCGGAATATAATAGCATCATTGGAAAAAGACTTAGCAGGTCAATGAGCCAATGGGAGTTTCTAAATAACCCAGATATTGAAAACGATGAACAAGAGAAAAGTTTGCGTAGTCATCACAGCCCGTCCGAGTTACAGTCGCATTAAGACTGCACTACAGGCTATTAAGGATCATCCTTTGCTGGAGCTCCAGATTGTACTGGCAGGCCCCGCACTTCTAAAAAAGTACGGAAGCATTGACGATATTTTACATGATGATGGTTTTGATGTAAGCGATCGTGTATATACCGTATTAGATGGAGAAAATCTAACTTCTATGGCTAAAACTGTAGGAATAGGTTTGGTAGAACTTTCAAATGTTTTCTACAAACTTCAGCCAGATATGGCCGTAGTGATAGCGGACAGATTTGAAACGATTTCAGTATCAATTGCAGCGGCTTATCAAAACATTCCATTAGTACATATTCAAGGCGGTGAAATAACCGGCAGCATAGATGAAAAGGTAAGACATGCCAATACGAAATTTGCAGACATTCATCTTGTTTGCAATGAAAGAGCAAAACAAACAGTAATCAAATTGGGAGAAGATCCTGCGTACGTTTTCAATACCGGTTGCCCATCTATTGACCTTGCCGGAGAAGTATATGCTAACCCTACACTAGATTTTGATCCCTATAAAAAATATGGCGGATCAGGCAAAAAGCCTGACTACCGCAATGGATACATTGTAGTAATGCAACACCCTGTAACGACTGAATTTGGTGAAGCAAAATTTCAGATAGAAGAAACACTGGAAGCAGTAAAAGATTTAAAGATACCTACGTTTTGGTTTGCACCTAATGCCGATGCAGGATCTGATGCTGTATCACAAAGCATTAAACATTATCGCAGCCAATACAACATGGACCATGTACACTTTTTTGAAAACATGGGACCAACAGATTTTTTAAAGTTGGTGTACAATGCAAAATGCCTGGTGGGTAACAGTAGCATGGGTATAAGAGAGTGCTCACTAATGGGAGTGCCTGTTGTAAACATTGGTAGTCGCCAAAGCGGAAGAGACAGAGGATGCAATGTTCTTGACATTGATTATGACAAAGAAGAAATAAAATCAGCTATTCAATATTGGCAGAATAATAAAAGACCAAATCAATCGTTTATCTATGGAGATGGTGACGCCGGAAAAAGAATGGCAGAAATTTTAGCAGAAATTCCACTTCGTTATTCAAAAACCTTACAATTCCAGGATGAAAAACCTATGCATCATACCAGCCCGCTCAGGGTCGAAAGGGGTACCGGGAAAGAATATCAAGCAGCTTAGCAAAAAGCTACTGATAGAGTACACTTACGAAGCAGCTATGGAGTCCATGTTGCTGGATAAGACTATCCTTACAACCGACTGCGCCTCTATAGCACAGTCTGCAAGAGGATGGAATGTACAGGTTCCGTTTATACGCCCTGCACACCTGGCAAACGACACAACACCTACAGTAGAAGTGATCAAACATGCGATCGATTTTTATGATAACATGGGAGAGCATTTTGACAATATCATATTGCTTCAAGCCACTTGTCCGTTTCGCAGTAAAGGATTTATAGACCGCTGCATAGAATCATTTGTTGGCTCTAATGCAGATTGCCTGGTATCGGTAAAAAAAGTACCACACGAATACAATCCACATTGGGTATTTGAAGCTGATACAAACGGCATGTTGAAGATTGCTACCGGTGAAGAAAAAATTATTCCATCGCGTCAGTTGTTGCCACCTGCATTTGCAAGAGATGGCAGCGTATATGTTTTCAAAGCAGACAACATCAGAAACAAGCATTCTATATACGGCGAAAGCATTGGTTATCTAGAATCAGATAGTCTGTGGCACATCAACATAGATACCAAAGAAGATTGGCAGCGTGCAGAAGCCATTGCTACTATGCTTCATGCTGCGTAGATTGACATGCTAGCTTTAACTAAATACCCACTATCTCCTAAAAGGGAAATAATAGTCTCCGATTATTTCTCATTTTCAAACAAGGTTAATTCTTTTAATAGCCGTAAGGGTTTATCTATTTTTCACTTCTATTAATTTCAATTAAAAGATTAATTTTCTACTATTTTCTTTTAATTGTGCAAGGTATTCTCGGAACTTTAAAATTGCGCTGAGAATAGGTTTAAAGACCCCAAGTATCCATCAGGTACTTATCTAAAAATAGGCTGCTCATTCTTTAGAAACAGCCTTGTTATACTTCTTTCCTTTTTTAGGAATTAAGAAAATTCTATCTGAAAATTATTATTATTAAATACTATTTGCTACCTTTAACATAGCGTTAAGAATGCCTTTTTAGGCAGTGAAAAAAATCCTACATCCTATTTAGCTACCTATTCTGACACCTTTTAAGAAAAAATTTATTTGCCATGCTGCGAAACAGCATGTAAACATTTATAAAAGGTAACAACATGAAAACTAAACTTACACTTGGCGCAACACTAGTGCTATTATGCTTTTATTCAAGCTTATTGCTAGCACAGACACTAGACAGAAAGTTTTATACACCAAATTCAACTGTCCGCTCTTCTGTTCAAGATGGAAATAATATTTTTATTGCAGGTGATTTTACACAATTGGGCATTCAGGCAAATAGTCTTGCCCGCATAAATAGTGGAACAACTGTACCGGATGTAAGTTTTCCACAATTTGACAAAGGGTCTATTGTAGATGCTGCCGAACCTGATGGCTCGGGCGGATTTTATATTTCCGGATCCTTGAACGCATTTAACGGAACCCTCTTTGCTGCAAACACCCGGCTAATCCATATTTTCAGTAATGGCAAATTGGACATTGTTTTTGCTCCCGTGATAGCCGATGCACCTATTACAACTTTAAAGAAGAAAGGATCAATGTTATACATTGGTGGTTATTTTTCTTCTGTAAATGGTTCGCTGCGAGATAAAATGGGTGCAATAAATGCTTTATCGGGCACATTGTTATCCTGGTCAACGGCCGAGTCTGTAACAGGTGTACCCACTTCCTTAGAAGTAGCGGACACTATGGTTTTTGTTTCAGGCGTTTCCTATGTTGGCAATTATTTTACAGGCTTGTCCCAATTTGCTGCATTTAGTGCCAATTCAGGTAAATACATCAGAAGTTTTCCAAATTTTAATAGTACGGTAACTTCCTTGCTTTCCGACAATAAT
>JANMZN010000497.1:0-2265 GCA_031383285.1 Segetibacter sp. | reverse complement strand
TCAAGCCTATCTGATTATATGGGAGCATTTGCAGTAAAGGTGGATGGTGCAAGACAACACATAGACCGCTATGCACTTGACCACGATGAATACAACAAATTAAAGGTGCAAATATTAGAAGACAGAATGGTCGAAGCCTTTGCTGAATGTCTGCACCAGGAGGTAAGAAAAGATTATTGGGGTTATGAAAAAAATGAAACGCTTACCAATGAAGAACTGATCAGAGAAAAATACAAAGGCATAAGACCTGCACCCGGATATCCTGCCTGCCCCGATCATACAGAAAAACTAAAACTATTCAGCCTGCTGAATGTGACTGAAAACATTGGCATAGAACTAACGGAAAGCCTGGCTATGAATCCGCCGGCATCGGTTTGTGGTTGGTACATAGCGCATCCGCAAAGCCATTATTTTGGTTTAGGAAAAATAAACCGCGACCAATTGGTTGACTATGCTACAAGAAAAAATATGCCGTTGGAAGAGGCAGAAAGATGGTTGAGGCCAGTGTTGGAGTAGGTCTAATAAAAATTGCTGAACTTTACTGTAAATATTATGTTATGAGAAAAGGTGTTTTGATGGCTGATAATGAGCCAACAGACGGAGAGTTGGCTGAATTAATGCACGAAGTTGCGATTGAAGCGAAAAGAAAAGCAATTATTGCCAAACAGCAACTCAATGAAAAGATTCAACAACTTTTCAGGGAAGCAAAACAAAAAAAATGAGTACACAATTTATAAAAAAACCAATTCTAATTATTATTGCTGGGCCTAATGGATCGGGCAAAACCTCAATAACAAATAAGGTATTAAAACATGAATGGTTAGAGGATTGTGTTTACATAAATCCAGACAATATAGCTAAGGAAGTTTTTGGAGATTGGAACTCAAGAGATGCTATACTACAGGGAGCAAACTATGCTACAGAAGTAAGAAATAATTGTTTGGGCCGATAATAAGAGTTTCATATTGAATCATTACTTTCAGTAAATGATAAAATAGAATTTATTAAAAAAGCACAACTACAAGGGTATTTCAGCAGATTGTTTTTTGTAAGTACAGATAGCCCTGCAATTAATGCAAGCCGAATTGCCAATCGGGTAATGGGAGGTGGACACGATGTTCCGATTTCAAAAATTATTTCCAGGTATAGTATGTTTATTTTAAATTGTTCAATTGCAATTCAAATTGTGGGCTTATGTTTATGACAACTCTATAGATTTTGCAGATTCAGAAATTGCTATTCAGAACAAAAGACAATATAACAACAAAGCAGTATTACGAAATTAATAATTGGGCTATCAATATATGTGATCTTTTGAAAAAATAATACTTTAAAATTTAAAGAACCTATTTCCTTTATGCCATTTACAAATAAAACAGTTTTCATTACAGGTGCCAGCCGCGGGATAGGTAAAGCTATTGCGCTAAAATTGGCAGCACATGGAGCCAATATTGTAGTAGCCGCAAAAAGCGTAGAAGAAAATCCAAAACTGGGAGGCACCATTTATTCTGCTGCCGCAGAAATAGAGACTGCCGGAGGCAAAGCTTTGGCCGTGCAATGCGACATTCGGGATGAGCAACAGGTGAACAATGCGGTAGAACAAGCTATTAAAGCCTTTGGCGGCATTGATATACTTATCAACAACGCTTCAGCCATAACGCTTACGCCTGCCGAACAAACCGATATGAAACGGTTCGACCTTATGCATAGCATAAATGTTAGGGGTACTTTTTGCGTAAGCAAAGCTTGTATCCCTTATTTAAAAAAAGGAAATAACCCACATATCCTAAACCTTTCCCCACCTATCAATCTTGATAAAAAATGGCTGGGTGGCCATGTTGCCTACACCATGAGTAAGTATAACATGTCTATGATTGCTTTAGGGTTGGCAGAAGAACTGAAAAAATACAATATTGCAGCCAATACATTATGGCCCAAAACAACTATTGCAACAGCGGCCGTTCAAAACCTTTTAGGAGGGGATGCGTTGATGAAAATGAGCAGAAAACCTGAAATCATAGCCGATGCTGCTTTCTATATTTTGCAGCGGCCTTCTACATATTGCACAGGCAATAGTTTTATAGATGAAGATGTATTGAAAGCTGAAGGAATTACAGATTTTGAACCCTACGCTATTACCCCCGGAGGTAAACTTTACACAGATTTATTTTTGTAACTTTGAATTCCAAGTTTAATTTTTCCAAAAAGGTTAAAAAAAATTGGCGTTAATCTATTCAACCCTTATTTTTGCAATCCTTTTTAAAG
>JANMZN010000485.1:0-17121 GCA_031383285.1 Segetibacter sp. | reverse complement strand
CTTGAAGTTGCCATGTATGCGAAATACCATAACCGATACTCATTATGACAATCCTGATCGAAGGGGGCGGCATGTAGTATTTTTATCAAGACTTTTTGCATCTTATGGCGATTCTGTAAAAGGGATTGCATGTGATGAGTACACAGCAGTGTGTATTGATTCTACGGGAATAGCAAAGGTATATGGCGGAGCTCCTACCTATGATGACAACGCTTATTTTTTACAGGTAAATCCAATGTTGCCAAATGGCCCGGAAGTTTTACAAAGTGGGGCTCCACTTACTTGGGATCGAAACCAAGCCGCATTGAAAGTATATCGAATAAAAGGAGATACTTCAGGCAATAAAACATTTGATATTAAAATATGGCAACAAGGTACAGGTGGAGAGTGGCAGCATTGGTATGTGCTTAACGGAATATTATATACCACGGTTGGAACACCTCCTGGAGGTTCATTACCTATAGGGTTTGAATACTTTTCGGCTGTAAGGGAAAAAAATAACGTTCAATTGATGTGGAAAGCAGTGAATTATAAGGATATTAAAACCATAGAAATAGAACGGGCATCTGACATGCGATCTTTTGCAAATATTGGTAAGATTGATAAAATAACTGGCGGATCAACCTTTAAGTGGAAAGATGCGAATCCATTGGATGGAAACAATTATTATAGAATTAAGATAATGGACAAATCCGGGCTAGCGGATTATTCCAGTATTAGGTTGGTTTCAATAAAGCCTTTAACAGGAGAAATGATAGTTTCTCCAAATCCAATTAATCAGGGAGTTATTCATCTTGAATTAATTCACCAACCTGAAGGAGTATATCAAATTAATCTCGCAAATACTGAGGGTAAAATTGTTTTTAAAGGCGATTTTTCGCATAGTTATTCTACAAATCATACTCTAATGATACCAAAGTTGTTGGCTAGGGGAACCTACCAATTAATAATAACGGCACCTGAAGGAACTTTATCCGCAAAAACCATATTCATTAGATAGAACGCTGTGGCCTTTCTTTCTTCTTTTTTCGATTTTAAATAGCGAAGTAAGCGTTCCTTAATGGCATTGCCTTTGTCACTATGAAGTATGATGCAAATCAGTTTTAGTTTAAATTCTCTGTTGATGGTAAAGTGAGTGGCAAAAAGGATTTAGCTCTTCAAGCAATAGCGCATGGTACAGCATACGTAGCCACTACGGCTATGGGAGACAATGACTCACATACGCTTCGTACCATATTGGAAGCTGAAGCGTATCCGGGTCCATCTTTAGTTATAGCATACAGCCATTGTATTGCACACGGTATAGATATGAGCAAGGGTGCTGATGAACAGGATTTTGCAGTAAAAGTGGTTATTGGCCTCTTTTCCATTTCAACCCAATGAAAGAAAAAGGACAGCGGTTTGTAATTGATTCAAAAGAACCATCTGTGCCATTGTCTGAATTTATGTACCATGAAACCCGTTTTAATGTCATTAAGGCAAACGATCCCGAAATGGCTGAAGAGTTTTTGCACCAGGCAGAGACTGCAAGGGCTGCAAAGTGGGATAGGTTGGAAACTTTAAGAGGTTTATAGTATTGGCTGAAAAAAAGGCTGCCCATTTGGGCAGCCTCAAAATGTGATTAGTATTTACTCAGAAATTATCTTTTTATACCTTTTACGGTTGTTCTGTTTTCGCCTTGAAGAACTTCGAAAAGATAAGTGCCGGTTCTATAACGTTCGCCAACAGTTATCAATCTGTTAGGTGTTACCTGCAATTGTTCCATACGTTTACCATCGCTATTATAAATTACAATAGTAGCTTTTTCTGCAGTTGCAGCTTTTACCAATAAACCAAAACTAGTTGAAGTAGGGTTAGGATAAACTTGTAGTTCAATGTTATTTCCAAGTGTTTCATTAGCGTTTATTCCTTTAGCCGCAATAGCTGCACAGATAGCTGAAGTATTTAACACCACATTAAAAGTACAGGACCTTGTGTTATTTGCTGAGTCTGTCACCGTATATCTGACAACTGTAGTTCCTATATTGAATATTTTGGAACTAACCAATTTAATACCTGTTGTAGGTGAACTTTGAGTAGTAGCTCCAGTTAGGGTCCAAGCCAATGACTTAACATTACAATTATCGGAATAAATAGGGTCAGGTGTTTTAACACTTACACCTCTACACACTGATGCGTTTACGGTAATATTAGCTGGACAGGTAATCAATGGTCTTACCAACTCAACCAATGTAAAGGTAAGCGTGGCAGTAGATGTATTATTAGCTGCATCCTTTAATGTGTATATTACAGAGGTTACTCCAACTCTTAAAATCATGCTGTCTATTTGGCCAGTTCCAGAAGCAACATTTGCTCCCGTCATCGACCAAGTCAAGGTAGGATTTCCGCAATTGTCATTAAATACAACAGTTGGTAATTTTACTTTTTTAGAACAATCAACTAAGGTAGTATCCCTAACAGAAGCTATAAAATTTTTAAAAACCGGCTTTACGCTATCTGTAACCTTCACTGTAGAAGTACAAAAAACGGAATTTCCAGCACTATCTGTTACTGTGTATTTAATTGTGGTTGTACCATGTCTAAACGATCTGTTTCCTACAAAGTTAATTCCGGTAGCAACAGAAGAGCCAGTTGTTGAACCGGTAAGTTGCCATACTAGCGATTTTACAGCACAATTATCTCCAAAAACAGGGTTAGGTACAGAAATGTTTTTAGAACATCCTACTCCATTATTTACAGCTATATTTGAAGGACAAGTAATTGTCGGTTTCACAGTATCTCCCACAATTGTTATAGAATTTTCTACAGCAGATCCACACAATCCAGTAACTCTTGCAAAATAAGTACCTGCGCCTCTGCCGGAAAGGGAAGATCCTGTTCCTAATAAAGTGCCCCCACCATTTGCCGCTGTGTACCAGCTTACAAGAGAATCTGTACCAGTTATACCATTTGCAGAAACTGTTGTAGTTTTTCCAAAGCAAAGTAATGTTGTACCTGCTGATACACCTTGCAAAGTAACGGGCTTACAAAAAGTAAAGTTCGGTTTGTTGGCAACTCCAGAAGGGCTTGATACAGTAACAAAGCCGCTTGCACCTGAGCCTACAGTTGCGGTAATAGTAGTTGAATTAACAACAGTAAAAGAAGTAGCCGCTACACCACCAAAAGATACTGCATTCACTCCTGTGAAATTTGTTCCTGTTATTGTTACAACGGTGCCTGTAGAAGCCGTTGCAGGAGTAAATGAACTAATTGTTGGTGAAACAATATAGGTGAAATTGCCAACAGATATAGCCGTTCCCAAAGGAGTAGTTACTCGCAACTTTCCAGTACTACCGCTTCCCACTACTGCAGAAATAGTTGAGTCGTTTTGTACAAAGAAAGAGCTTGCATTCACATTATTAAAACTAACAGCATTAGCCCCGGTAAAATTAGTTCCCTTAACGGTAACACTTGCTCCTGTGGCTGCACTTGTTGGTGTAAATGAAAGGATGGTTGGAGGTAGCTTCGCCTTGAAATTATAAACACCAGTTGTCGCATTAAAGCTAATTGTATAGGTTCCAGCTGAAACCGGAATATTTGCACCATTCTGAACACCAGTACCCGTTGGGAATGCAGCAGCACCCCAGTTAATAGCCCAACCTTTATTTTTTCTAAACTTTAGTTCACCTGCAAGCAATGTATAATCCAGCGTAAAAGTTTTACCTAGATCAGTGGATTTCATTGCTATATCTTTTGTCCATACTGCTACAGGGCCTTCAACAGCACTTCCTATTATACTTACGCTTGTATCAAAACTCAGGAATTCATAGAAGCCTGTAATTCTATTATACTTAAGGGAATAAACGCCTGCAGAAACTGGGATAGAAGCACCATTTAATGTAGCATTTCCAAAAGGAAATGAATTACTTCCCCAAGTGCTTGTGCCTAGAGAATCTCTAAATTTGGCCCCACCAACAGCAAATTGATAATTTAGCAATGAATAATTAAAACCGTCAGTTGTTGTTAGGGGAACATTTTGATTAGTGGTTGCAGTTCCTTGCAATGATAATTTTACAAAATTATTAGGTGGAGCTACAGTCGGGTTGCTAAAAACAAAGGCAGCAGTTTGTACATTGAAAGAAACATCATATTTGCCTGCTACTACCGGAATATTCTTTCCATCTTGGGTGCCAATGCCAACTTTCCAGTTGGGAACACTACTGTCACCCCAATTGGTTGTCCAAGAATTACCTGCTCTGAATTTTACAGGTCCAGTAACAAAATCTTTACTGTATAATTTATAAGTAATACCATCTGTTGTAGTCATTGGAATATCAATAGTCCAACCACCAACTGCGGGCCCTATCATACTGATACCTACGTATGGTTCAGGTATTACTGTTGGAGTAGTTATATTTATTTTAGACCAAACGGCATAATCTGTACCAGAAGTATTCATTATCCATCCTGTTCCACTTGGCGTCCAAGTACCAGGTCCAATTTTTACAGCCACCTTTCCATCTATATAGGCTGCATAAAAACTAGATGATTGATCAATAACTATTGAACTGTATGCATTGATACCATTTTGTTTACGAACAGCTACTAATTCATTTATTTTTTGTTTGTTGCTTAACCAATGCTTAGCAAAAATCATTGGAACACCCGGGTGCGTCAATATATATGCATTGGCTTTCATCTGATTGACATTGCCACTTATATTGTGCGCATCATGATTTTCGCAAAAAGTTACAGCATACTCAGCAAAACCAAAAGTTCCTGCTAGCCCTGGCATCTTTCCTCCATTGTTTAACTCTGACCATGAGCCTTTTACGGCTCTATCGAGTATATAAAACAAAGAAAAGTCAAAGGTTGCAGATTTTTTAGTAGTGCCAGAAAGCGTATTGGCTGAAGCATTTACCCAACTTGTTAGCAAACTAATATTTGCATCAAAATATTCTCCAACAGAAAAATAGGGAGCAGAAGAATTATTGTAGTCCGCTACATATTTTGCAGGAAATCCTTTGGTAAAATCCCATCTCCAACTATCAAATCCCAAACCTTTTAAATTTGCCAAATAGGTCTTATAGCCACTCTGTACAACTCCACTTTTGTGGTTCATATCTCTTGCACCACTAAAACCTTCTCCTTCATCTAATTGGCTGCTACAAGGTTGAATTTGCCCTGCTACCCCAACTACTTCATCATTGGAAACCATTGTAGTACAATCCCATGTAGGATTAGTAAAATCTGCCCATGCATTTGTTCCATTTCTATGGTTTGCAACGATGTCAGCCATCCCATGTATTCCTTTAGCTTTAAACTCAGTAAGCATAGCCCGTAACTGAGATTCAGAGCCATGAGCGTTGTCATATACATATAACTGTTGAGGAAAATAAGCCATTCCTGCACCTTGACTTGGAGGGGGTGTCCATATTACATCAATACCAGTCGATTTAAGTTGACCGGCACGAGCCCTTAAGAAATTGTAGAGTCCACCTTCTGAACTAACAGTCGGATCTTGATAAGAATCCCACCAAAATCCTTGAAACATTACATCATCTCTTGTGTCAGGAAACTGGGCTTGAACTGTAGATAGTCCGGAGGTTAACATAACCATCAACAGCACTAAATACCTGAAAAGTAATTGAAGCTTCATAATCGTTTTTTTATTTTAATAGATAATAGTCTAAGAAACGGAGATAGGCGGGCAAGCTTAATCGCTTCTTGAGAAGTTAAAATTAGTAATTAAATTTTAATTAGTGTATTTTTTACACATTAATTTTTGAATAAGATATATTTTAGAGAAGAGGTAAATATAAAATTTAAAAAGCGAGGCAAGATTCTTAGTGAGTTTTAATAAAAATGATTGGGAAACGCGTTAAATTTTAAAACAGAAATACTTGCAAGACAGATTGCTGCTGATAGTAGCATTAAGTCAACAATAATTTATTTATTTAGTAAATAAAAGAGGTTATTTAAGATAAGCATTATTGCTTAACTATTCAAAACCCTAAAAGTTACACCCTCTATGGCAAGATCTGTAGTAGGAAATACTTCTCTTGCTTCCTCTAAAAATTGGTCTAATTGTTCATATTTACTACTGAAATGACCTATCAATAATTTATTAGCGTTGGCCAAAATGGCTATAGCAGCAGCTTGAACCGTTGTAGAATGGAACCTGTTCAATGCACGGTCTTCCAACTCTTTTAAATAGGTAGCTTCATGATATAGCAATGAAACACCTTTTACTTTTTCAGCTATATTAGGATTGTATAATGTGTCAGCACAAAAAGCGTAGCTGGCAGCTGGCGTATTTGCTACTGTGACAGCTTCATTTTGAACTACCTCGCCACTGCTCGTGGTGATGCTGTTCCCTGATTTCAAATGCTCAAAATCCTCTGCATTTAGTTGAATTTTGCTGATCGCCTCTTTATTTATTTTTCTTGGTTTCCTTTTTTCTCTGAAAATAAATCCCCAACAGTCGATCCTGTGAAATACTTTGAATGTCTCAATTGAATATCTTTCTTCATCAACCAATATGCCTTCTTCTCCCAAAGGATGAAAATGTAGGGTGTAATTAAACTGTGTATTGGCCGCTTTAAGTAATAATTCTATAATTTCTTTTAGTGGAGCAGGGGCATAAAGGTGGAGATCTGATTCTCTACCCAATAACGCCATGCTGGTTATTAATCCCGGAAGTCCAAAATAATGATCACCATGTAAATGTGAAATAAAAATGTGATTAATTCTGCTCCGGCGAATCTTATATCGTGCAAGTTGCATTTGTGTTCCTTCTCCACAATCAACTAGAAATTGGAATTGGTCAATTGTAACTACCTGAGAAGTGGGATGCCTATCATAAGCCGGCAATGCAGAATTGTTTCCTAATATGGTTACTCCAAACATTTATACTTGGTATTACAATGAATTTGATAAAGATAATAGAAAAGATGATAGCTGCAAGATTATGAAGTTGAGTGTTTGAAAAGAACATAAAGAGATCCATTTGGAATAGAATGCAATTTCAAGTGATGTCTTTTCAATATTTTAGTTTATTGCAAAAAGTAATTCAATTTTAATGACCTTATTGGTAATAAAACCTGATGATATGCGCAAATTACCCTTCTTCATCGTCCAGCAATTCTCTTTCTATTTCTTCCATTTGTACAATATCCCAAGCTTCACTTTCTGACGGTGTAACATTCATGATCTCTAATAATTCTAATTTTTCAAGCATTTCTTCTGCCTTCGGTTGGATATTGCAAATTACAAATGAAGCATTGTTGTCATAGAATAGGTGTTGCAATAACACCAGCTTGCGGGCAGCTTCTTCACTGTCGATGGTGTCTGTATTAGCAAGGCTAAGTACAACATTCTTAATCTGTTCGGTTAAAAACTTTTGAGCTATTTCAGAAATTTCTGCTGCTATATTGTCAGTAAGGGTAGATTCTATTATTGTAATAACATGAAATTTCTCTTTGGTATCAATTTTGACCTTCATCTTTTGAGTTTGATTAACAGTTGTGAATAACCATACATAATTAGGCATCAAAAATATTCGTTATTATTGTATCGACACAAATAAAAGCATTATGGATAATAATTTTTCAGCCCAGGTAAAAGAGATTATATCATTCAGCAGGGAAGAAGCGCTAAGGCTAGGCAATGATTTTATTGGAACTGAACATCTTCTACTTGGATTAATCAGGGAAGGTGAGAACACAGCCATTCGTATTTTGAAAACGCTGAATGTTGACCTCTATGAACTTAGAAAGGAAGTAGAATTGGCAGTAAAAGATAAAACAGGGAAAAATATTGCAAACATTAACAGTTTACCTTTAACAAAGCAAGCAGAAAAGGTAATTCGGGTAACTGTTTTGGAAGCGAAAGCTTTAAAAAGCCCATTAGTTGAAACAGAGCATCTTATGCTCTCAATTCTTAAAAACAAAGAAAATATCGCCACTCAAATTCTTAATCAATTCGATGTTGATTACGATGTTTTCAGAAATGAACTAGGTATGGTAAGAAGCAATGATCCAAGAAGTGAATATACAGAAGACAATGACGATGATTTTGATGAAGAGCGTAAAGGTTTCTCAGGTCAGCAGCGTGCAAAGCAGCAAACAAATCCTAAGAGCAAAACGCCAGTTTTAGATAATTTCGGTAGAGATATAACAAAACTTGCAGAAAGTGGCTCTTTAGATCCGATAGTAGGACGTGAAAAGGAAATTGAAAGAGTTAGCCAAATTCTTAGTCGTCGCAAAAAGAATAATCCTATACTAATTGGAGAACCCGGTGTGGGTAAAACGGCTATTGTAGAAGGATTGGCTTTAAGAATAGTACAAAGGAAAGTTAGTCGTGTTTTATTTGATAAAAGGGTGATTAGCCTTGACTTGGCTGCGTTGGTTGCAGGTACTAAATATAGAGGGCAATTTGAAGAAAGAATGAAGGCCATCATGAATGAACTGGAAAAAAACAGAGATGTGATATTGTTCATTGATGAAATTCACACAATAGTTGGTGCAGGTGGTGCAAGTGGTTCGTTGGATGCTTCCAATATCTTTAAACCTGCATTAGCAAGAGGCGAATTGCAATGCATTGGCGCTTCTACTTTGGATGAATATAGAATGTATATAGAGAAAGATGGTGCATTAGACAGGCGTTTTCAGAAAGTGATTATAGAGCCGCCAACAGTAGAAGAAACCATCCAGATACTTACCAATATTCAAAGCAAGTATGAAGATTTTCACAGCGTTTCTTATTCTGAAGAAGCTATTGATGCTTGCGTAAAACTCAGCGACAGATATATGACCGATCGTCTATTGCCTGATAAAGCAATAGATGTATTAGACGAAGTCGGAGCTCGTGTTCATCTTAAGAACATAAATGTGCCTCCTGAAATTCTGGAGCTTGAAAAGAAGATTGAAGATATTAAACTAGAGAAGAATAAGGTTGTAAAAAGTCAGCGTTTTGAAGAAGCCGCTGCGCTAAGAGATACAGAAAAAAGGCTGGGTGAAGCATTGGAAAAAGCGAAGAATGAATGGGAAGAGGAAAGTAAGAACAAGCGATATCCAATAGATGAAGAAGCCATCGCTGAAGTAGTAAGTATGATGACAGGTATTCCTGTAAAGCGGATGGTAGAGGCGGAGACGCTTAAACTTCGGCGTATGGGTGATGATATGAAGGAAATGGTAGTGGGACAGCTCGATGCAATTGCAAAGGTCACTAAAGCTATTCAACGCAACAGAGTTGGGCTAAAAGACCCTAAGAAGCCAATAGGTACATTCATTTTCCTTGGTCCTACAGGGGTTGGTAAAACTGAGTTAGCTAGGGCATTGGCTCGCTACATGTTCGATAGTGAAGATGCGCTTATTCGTATTGACATGAGTGAATACATGGAAAAATTTACTGTAAGCCGCTTAGTGGGTGCGCCTCCGGGATATGTTGGATATGAAGAGGGCGGCCAATTAACAGAAAAGGTTCGTCGTAAGCCTTACAGTGTGGTTTTGCTTGACGAAATAGAAAAAGCTCACCCAGATATTTACAACATCTTGTTGCAGGTATTAGATGATGGTCAGTTAACAGATGGTTTGGGTAGAAAAATTGATTTTAAAAATACCTTAATCATCATGACTTCTAACATTGGAGCACGCCAATTGAAAGAGTTTGGCGACGGAGTTGGATTTGCTACTGCCAACCGAGTGCAAAATGCTGATGAGAATAATAAGGCAGTAATAGAAAAGGCACTAAAAAGAACTTTCTCTCCAGAATTTTTGAACAGGATAGATGATGTGGTCATTTTCAATTCGCTTTCGAAAGAGAATATTTTTGAGATCATTGATATTTTGTTGAAAAATGTAATGAAGCGTCTCGCCGTTCTTGGGTTTAGTCTTGAACTGACAGCGGAGGCAAAAGATTTTATTGCAGAAAAAGGGTATGAT
Organism: Segetibacter sp.; assembly: GCA_031383285.1. Classification (GTDB taxonomy): domain Bacteria; phylum Bacteroidota; class Bacteroidia; order Chitinophagales; family Chitinophagaceae; genus Segetibacter. The sequence goes on along the minus strand of JANMZN010000485.1, from coordinate 7,198 downwards.
GTTCAGTTCGGAGCAAGGCCTTTACATCGTGCTATTCAGAAATACCTTGAAGACCAATTAGCAGAGGAAATTTTGAATATGAATGTGAAACAAGGAGACACTATGATAGCTGACTTAGATAAGGAAAATGAAAAAATAGTCTTCAGTTTAAAAGATAAGAAAGAAGAAATAGAAGAAAGTAAAGCCTAAAGTAATTCTTTTAATAGTAAAAGCCAGTTAACATTTGTTGATTGGCTTTTTTTATGCCGGGTTTGCTCATAAATGTTTATAGCATTTTACTATAATTTCTCGTCAAATTGTATCACTTTTGTATCAGAAAATGGGAGTTTTTATGAAAAAGATTATCGTTACGTTAGATGGTTTCTCTTCTTGTGGAAAGAGTACACTAGCGAAAGGATTGGCTGCAGAATTGAACTATGTATTTATTGATAGTGGTGCTATGTATAGGGCTATAACTTTGTATTTCTTGAGAAACCACATTGATTGGAATAGCGAAAGTCAAGTATCAGCAGCATTAGAGAATATAACGCTTGAATTTGTTTATAGCCATGAAGTAGATATGCATGAAATGTGGCTAAATGATGAAAATGTAGAATGGTTGATAAGGGATATGATAGTGGCTGAAAATGTGAGTGAAGTAGCGGCTGTTAAAGCTGTCAGGGAATTTGCAGTAACTCAGCAGAAAAAAATGGGAAAAGCTAAAGGCATCGTAATGGATGGAAGAGATATAGGAACTACAGTTTTCCCTAAGGCTGAGTTGAAAATATTTTTAACAGCGGATCCAGCAGTCAGGGTTGAAAGAAGGTTCAAAGAGATGCTGAGAAAAAATCCGAATATCACTATTGATGAGGTGAAACATAATCTTGAAATGCGTGATTACATAGATAGCAATAGGGAATTCAGCCCATTAAGAAAAGCAAAAGATGCAGTCGAGCTTGACAATTCAAATCTCACTGCTAAAGAGCAGTTGAAAATTGCTTTGAAACTTGTGAAGGAAAGAATTGAAATGATCGCTAAGCCAGCTTAATTAAACTTTTCTTTTAATTCTTCAATACTAACTTGAACACTAAAGAATGATATCAATTTTTTAATAACACCTTCAACCAACGCATCGGGACAACTTGCCCCACTTGTGATCAAAATCTTAATTGGTTCTTTTTGAGGCAAGAAATTGTGGAAATGAATATCTTCTTTTGTATGAAAATTGTGGTGGATTATTTCCCTTTCAGAAATGATTTTATCTGCCGAGTTGATATAATAAGTAGTGAGGGTTTCTTCGCATAGTTCTACCAGATGGGAAGTATTGCTGCTATTATATCCACCAACTACTATTGCTAGATCTGCCTCTGTTTCCAAAAGACCATAAACTGCAGATTGATTGTCATAAGTAGCATAGCAAAGCGTATCTCTGGTGTCAGCAAATCGGGTATTAATATTTTCTGCAGTTAAATGGTATTGATTGATCATTACACTTTTCAGATAATCACTGATAGCCTGAGTATCACTCGCCAACATAGTGGTTTGGTTAACTACCCCAATTTGATGAAGGTCTTTTGTTATATCAAATCCATAGGAAAATCTCCCTTCAAATTCTTTATAAAACTGTTCAGCAGCCTTTTCTCCTGTAATATATTTTGCCAATTCAACAGTTTCTGACATGTCTTTGACAACTATTGTAGGGGTATTGGCTGCGCTGTGGCTAAATGTTGCTCGGGTTTCTTCGTGGCTTGGTTTACCATGTACTACAATGCTATAACCTTTATCTGCAATTTGCTCACTTCTGTTCCAGACTTTTTCTACAAATGGACAAGTGGTATTGTAGCTTTCAGTTTTTATGCCAATATCATTGATTTGTTTTTCAATTGCTAAAGTAGTTCCAAAGGCGGGTATGAGTACAATGTCATCAGCAGTCAATTCTTCAAAAGGGACAAGGGTATTTCCTTTGGTGTCTTGTAGAAATCTTACACCTTTGTTTAAAAGGTCTTCATTGACTTGTGGATTGTGAATCATTTCACTTAAAAGAAAAATTCGCTTTCCCTGGTTTTCATCAATGGTTCTGAATGCAATTTCTATGGCATTTTCAACACCATAACAAAAGCCGAAGTGGCGGGCAAGGTAGATTTGAATCGGGCCAAAGTCTAAAAGCGTAGGAGTGAAATCTTTTTTAAGTTTATCAGCCTGCTTTCTTTTATTTTTAACAGCACTTATTAAAGCACTTTTATACATTCCCGGAACTTCGAACTTCTTCATAAATAGTAACAAAGATAAAGAACCATTAGGTAATAGTATTGTATAAGTACAAACCATTTAAATGCAAAATGGCCGCCTTATAAAGACAGCCATTTTGAAACGATTGTATTTAGTTATTCTTCGCTGGACAGATTTAATGGATAGCCGTAGCTGCCATCATAGCCGGGGTATATTCCCTCAACCTTAACAGTATTCCCTTTTAATTTATCCAAGGCCGAACCAAGTTCGTCAACTGTTTTAACTACAATTCCGTTTACACTTGTAATCACAAATCCTTCTTGCATTTTTGTCTTGCTTAAATAGCCTGTTCCAAGTTTTTTGACTATTACACCCCCAGCAATATCATAAGTAGTAGCAGTTTTTTTATCAACATTTGCTAGTTCTCCACCTAATTTATCAAGCATTGTCTCAGACTTTACCACGTTGGTATTGCCGGCTTTGTTTTTTAGGACTAAGTTGGCAATATTTTCTTTCCCATCTCTTAAATATGTGATGGCAACCTTATCACCTGGCTTGTATCTGGTAACCTGCTCAACCATTTCTGGTCCTGTTACTACTTTTACACCATTTATTTTGGTAACAATGTCGCCTTTCTTAATTCCGGCAACACCTGCAGCACCATCTTTTGGTACGTCTGTTACAAAAACACCTTCAGAGTCTTTGATGCCAAATTCTTTCTTTTGTTCATCAGTAGGATCGTCAACAGAATATTGTATGCCTAAGAACGCCCTTTGCACTGTACCAAACTTCATCAGATCGTTCACTATCTTCTTAACAATATTTACAGGAATAGCGTATGAATATCCTGCATAGCTTCCTGTAGGGGATGCAATGGCAGAATTTATTCCGATCAATTGTCCATCTGTGTTTATGAGGGCACCACCGCTGTTTCCTGGATTAACTGCAGCATCCGTTTGTAAGAAACTTTCAATCGGGCTTTCAGAATTTCTTCTATTAATTCCAATAGATCTTGATTTTGCACTTATTATTCCGGCTGTTACAGTTACATCCAATGTTAATGGATAACCAACAGCTAAAACCCATTGACCTAATTTTACTTCATCGCTATTGCCATACACGAGATAAGGAAAGCTTTTGCCTTCAATTTTTAAAACAGCTATGTCGCTGCTGGGATCTGCACCCACTAAAGTGGCTTTATAAGATCGTTTATTATTGAGCGTAATATTAATGTCATCTGCACCATCAATAACGTGGTTATTGGTTACAATATAACCATCATCGCTGATTAATACCCCGCTACCTCCTGCTCTTTGCTCTGGAATAACTTGTGATCTTGGAGAACCGAAGAAATCACCAAAGTCGTCACCGAAAAGATCTGCAAAAGGGTTTCTCCCTCTAGGAAGATTGTTGGTTATCTGCCGTGCATTTGTTTTGGTTTTTATGTGTACAACTGCCGGTGTGGAAGATGTAGCTGCGTCAGTGAAATCAATTGCACCAGTCCCTTTTGGACCATCAAAAAAACCTGCATAATTCACCGGTAATTTTCCTGTCTCCTGTATGCCAGCAATTTTGGCTGACTGCCATTTGTTGTATCCCCAAACACTTACCAGTGCTGAGGTGCAACTGAGGAGCACAACTAAAAGCATTTGTTTAAATTTCATCTTTCTATTTTTTTTATTTTGTTAATCAAATTCTGTGCCTTTGTAAAGCAAAGAAACAAAAGAGTTGAATGTCTTTTCAAACCTATAGGCCATTTAACAAATTATTGACGAAGGTTCTCGTAGATGGAAAATCCGTCAGAGAAAAAATGTCAAATTTTACGTGCAGTGACGCAAAGTCATTTATTTATAGTTGGTTACAAACTCATGGCAAACCACATGGTGTCCACTCCGTCAGCATAATCACTTAATGAAGGTTTTTGTGATTGTCCAAATGGTAAAGCTCCGTGACCAATTACGCATTGGATAGAAGGGTTTGCCTTTAATTCAGATATTGGGGATGCTTCAGAATAGAATTCATAATTGACCTGGCTTACTGGTGTAAAAATCTCAGCTTTTTCTGTTAGTAAAATGGTCTCATTAGTCATGTAATATTTATTGCTCATCATTAACAACGCCAGGTGATAATCATAATTGTTTTTGTATTTATGAAAATTGTCATAATGGTCGTATTTGTTTAATGCAATAAGTAAAGGTTCGAAATTGTAATCATTGGGTACAAGCAATTTTGTTACATTTCTACAACCTAAGCCAAAATAGGTTTGGATATCGTCTGCCAGTAATTCTAATTCATCTTTTGTTTCCGTTCCATCCAATATAGCCACACTTGTTCTGTTTTTTCTAATAATATGAGGAAACCTGCCAAAATAATACTCAAAGTATCTGCTTGAATTATTACTTCCTGTAGCAATATATGCATCGCAATACTTTAAATTTTCTGCAAATGCGATGTAGGCATTTGTTTCAGGTTTCCATAAAACCATCTTTTCGACCAAATGCTTGATCAAAACATCATCTTTTGAAGAAAGTTTAATAAGCTGTTTGTGTCCTGTTATAAATATACACAGCATATCATGGAAGCCTACCATCGGAACGTTTCCTGCCATTACTACCCCCACAGTTGCAGGTTGCGTATTTATTTCAGGAACTTTATATCCTTCGGCCCATTTTTCCAGACTTTCTCTCATTAGAAAACACTCACTAATATTATCCGCGGCCATCTCAATAAACTCTGGAACAAACCAAGGATTAAGCCTGTTTGCTTTTTCCTTAACAATTTGCCATTCCTGTTCATTATTTTTTATATATTCGCCAAGCAGCACCAATAATTCAATCCGTTGTTGTAAAGTCATTACTCAACCTTATTTTTGCGGTGCGAAAATACATTGATTAAAACCATTAAAACCATTTAACACCATGGCAATTAAAATAACCGAAGAATGCATTAATTGCGGCGCTTGTGAACCTGAGTGTCCCAACAACGCTATTTATGAAGGAGGAGTAGAGTGGGCAATGAACGACGGGACTACTGTCAAAGGCTCATTTACCTTACTAGATGGTACGGTAGTGACCGCCGATCAAAAGATGGCTCCTTTAGCAGTAGATGTTTATTACATCACGCCTAACAAGTGTACAGAATGCCAGGGTTTTCATGAAGAACCACAGTGTGCTGCAGTATGTCCTGTTGACTGTTGTGTTCCAGATGAAATGTATGTGGAGACAGTGGATGTACTGATGGGGAAAAAGGAAAAAATGCACATGTAATTATCAGAGGCATTCATTATATAATCAAATTTTTTTTGGTGAAGGGCATCCCTTCACCTTTTTTGATGAAAACGGCCTTGTCTATATTTGTAGGGATTAATATTTTGTTTAGCAGTAAGAATGGTGATTTGTATCTATGATATAGATGCTACGCCAGTTTTGTAGCTTTCCAAATCGGATACAAAAGTTAATATTAATATGCTATTTGGATATTGGAGAAAAATTAATAAGGGATATAATTACATATTAGTTTCTTATAATTTTTCAGGTGGAAACAAGCAAAGTTTTAGAAACTCATTTACTTTATGCAAGGGAAAAGATGCAGAAGCTGAATATTATTTCGATTCTACATTGGAGGATTTTGCAATTAAAATTATAAATGATACAATTCATTGCCAGATTTTACCTTTAAAAAATGCTGATTCTTATAGCGGAATTATATCCTTCATTAACAAAACCACTATTCAAACACCCTTTGGTACTTTTAAAAAGCTTGAACAAGATGAAGTGAATAAAGAATTCACATTTAATAGCCATCATCAGTCGGAGTAAAAAGACTATTTGCTTTGCTCGTTATTATCTGTGGGGTTTTTACTTTTTTCACTTTCTTTGCAAAGCAAATACTATTGCATGCAAAAAAAGAAAATCGCTTTTGTAACAGGTGGCTATAGCGGCGAAGCCGTTATTAGTTATAAAAGTGCAATTACAATTGAGAACAATTTAGATCAAAGCCGATTTGATGTCTATAAAATAGACATTCATCCTTCTGGTTGGTGGTACGAGATTGCAGCAGGCGAGAAAATTGGATTAGATAAGAATGATTTTAGTATAATAATTAATGGAAACAAAGTAACATTTGATGCTGTCCTAATTGGCATACATGGTACACCTGGAGAAGATGGTAAACTGCAAGGATATTTTGATATGCTCAAAATACCTTACACCAGTTGCAATGCAGCTTCTTCTGCACTTACTTTCAATAAAAGATATACTGTAGCGGTTGCCTCATTTGCAGGCATTCCGGTTGCCCAATCTCTTCACCTTTTCAAACATTCGCCTGTTGAGATAAGTCACATAACTGATCAATTGAGCCTGCCAGTTTTTGTTAAACCAAATAATGGAGGTAGTAGCATAGGAATGAGTAAGGTAATGGAAGCTGCTGAATTGGAAAGTGCGCTAACCAAAGCTTTTGCTGAAGATGATCAGGTATTGGTTGAAGAGTTTATTAGCGGAAGAGAGTTTACAATTGGTGTTTTTAAAACGGAAGGGGTGATTGTTACTTTGCCTATTACAGAGATCATTTCTAAAAAGGATTTCTTTGACTTCGAAGCAAAGTATGTAGCAGGGATGAGTGAAGAAATTACACCTGCTGTGGTTGATGAAAGCATTGCAGAAAAAGTGCGTACAACCGCTAAGAAAGCATATGAATTGCTTGATTGCAGAGGCATTGTTAGGATTGATTTTATTTACAACGAAAAAGATGAAGAGCCATACATGCTGGAAGTAAATACAGTACCGGGGCAAAGCGAAGCAAGCATTGTACCTCAACAGGTAATAGCAATGGGTTGGTCATTGAAACAATTTTATACAGCATTAATTGATGAGTGTTTCAATGACCAACCCATTGCTATTACCTGTTGAGGTACAATGCTTGCTTCGCTTTGCCCCGGTACTGTATTTACTTCCAGCATGTATGGCTCTTCATCTTTTTCGTTGTAAATAAA
>JANMZN010000482.1:0-11638 GCA_031383285.1 Segetibacter sp. | reverse complement strand
TTTAGCACAGACCCTACCTCTGCTTTTTACATACAAGCACTTGAAGTAGTCAGTACGACTAATAATCTAACACAAGCTCAAAAAGACATCGCATTGTGGTGGGCAGATGGCGCAGGTGCTACGCCGACGCCTCCCGGACATTGGGTAGGCATTTGTACCAACATAGCTGCACAGCGCAAGCTTAATTTGGGAGAGGCTGCAGAAATGTTTGCCAAAGTGAATATTGCAATGGGCGATGCATTTATTTCCTGTTGGAATGAAAAATATGCTTTCAACCTTCTACGTCCTGTAAGCTATATACGTACTTATATTCCTGGTCAAAGCACCTGGACACCGCTACTTGGAACGCCGCCATTTCCTGAATATCCATCAGGACATTCAGTATCATCGGGTGCCGCAGCAGAAATGCTTACAAAAATGTTTGGAAAAAATGTCGCTTTTACAGATAGTGCGAACATTTCTTTAGGTCTTAGTCCTCGCACTTTTAGTTCTTTTGAAGCTGCAGCCAAAGAAGCAGCCATTTCTAGATTGTATGGCGGTATCCACTTCAGAGAAGCCATTGATAAAGGAATTATTCAGGGGCAAGGAGTGGCAACTACCTTACTAACTAAAATACAGTTTAGATAATAAATGTTTAAATAAATTGAATGTCTAAAAGCTGTTCCGGAAGGGCAGCTTTTTTTATTTTGAAACTTCATTTTTATAAATCTTCTGAAACGTAGTATTAGCAATGGTTTTTTGTTTTCATAAAAATATGTAGTGAGTCGATTTTTTATGCTCAAAAATTTCCTTCGGTGTCGGTCCAGTTAACACCACCTCTCATCGAGCCAGGATTCGTATTGGTATCTGCTACACCAAGTGAGCCATAGATGCCTTTTATCCATGTTCATTGATTGGTTTGGGCAAAGATTGAAAACCCGAAAAACAACATACAAAAAATTAGAAGGACAATAATAATAATCGAATGTTTGCTCATTAAACTAAAGGGTTACTTCATTGATGATTGCTGAATAAAAGATGCTGTCTAAAGAACGATAATAAACATATCAATACTTGATGATAGCGATTGGTTTATGAAAAAGGAAATTAAATTGCATTAAAAACAAGCTACAAAATGGCCAACCTGTTTACCTAATAAAAAGTTGTTAGGCTTAGTTGATAAGGGCTTTCTAAAACTTAAATCGAGATTCAAGCTTCATGGTGCAATTTCTTATTTACTGATTACCAATTTCCCAGTATAAAATTTATTGCCCACCAGTACTTTTACAATGTAGGTACCTGCCGAAAATTTAGCTGTGCTCAACGTAATTTGATTTGAAGAAGCAAACCATTTATTTCGAAGAACGACCATACCCAAAGCATCCGCAATTTCAACTTTCAGACTTTCATTATTGATATTGCTAAATGCTAGATGAACTGAAGAAGTTGTAGGATTGGGATAAATCATAAGCATGTTATCAATTGAAGGTATTGTTACATTTACAACAGAAGAATAATCTATTGCCCCATTGTTTCGAATTGCTTTGATGCGATAGAAATTCTGCAGTTGAATTGGAGAAAGATCTTTCCAAATATAGTTGTTTAGCTGTGCTATTTTTTCTGCATTTACTTTACCTACTGCATAAAAGGATACCCCGTTACTTGACCGCTCCACAATATATTGTCTGATATTGCTTTCATTTACAGCAGTCCAATGGATGATGGGTAGTTTTTTATTCAGCAGTGCAGTAATTGAAGTAAATGTTACAGGAACAACAACACCCCTGCTACATACTCGCTGAAATGCTGTTTCGCCATCTGCTATGGGAATGCGACCTATGTATTGGACCTGGCAATTGTTGAAAACTTTAAATGTCCATTTTGTATGGTAGGTACATCCCGCAGGACAATCCCCACATCCGTTACCATATTCCAGCCTTATACCATCCTGTTCTAACGTTGGTTTAATAAAATTACCATCCCCTGCAAAGTTAACATCCTCTGCGGCTTCAACATTTACAATGGTAGAAAACTTTGAAACAAGTGCTGTAGGGTTTAAAGCTACTGGTGATTTTATGTTATAAAAATTAGGTAAATAAGAAGGGGTGACAATCAAATGATATTTAGATAAAAGCTGGTTGATTGAGGTATTTGAGGTGTTATAATAATTCCCAATAGACCATTCATTTGCTAAAAATGAATTAGCGGCTACTTTTATTAAAATTTGTTTTAGGAAAATTGTTTCGAGATTGGGGATGGTGTACCCTAACGAATGGAAATGTAAGGAATCTGCCTCAATGAAGTTGGTTGCACTAAAATCACTAAAACCAAACAAATTCATGACGGTGTCTTTGAGCGGTGACCACTCCATATTGTGAATGGCAAATAGTGCTTTTGAAAATGTATCTCTAAAGGAATCTGGCATTAGAACGCTGTCTTTCCAATGAAGGTTTAATTGATTAACTCTTATAAAAGCCATTTTGTGAGCATCGTTTCTGTATATAGCCTGCATGTTTCCTGTAGGGGTGCAACTGCTATTCCATATCTGACCCTTCGACAGCGAAGTCAGAAAAAAAGGGCAAATAAGTAAAACGAATACTTTCATCGAGAATTAATTTACCAATTAAAATTAGTAAGAATTTATTATTTTACCGACCAAAAAGTTTTTTTATGTTGATTACAAAATAAACGATTGGCTCACTAATAATCTGCTTTCACTTAAACTTAACATGCAGAATTTCATAATTTTAGATATCTCAATACTTTTGCCGTTCAACTTTCTTTGATACTATTTGTAACATTGTTCGTCGAATAATACTATTCGATAAACAGACTGCAAGCAAAAACAATGGCGACAACATTAAAAAGCGAAGGAAAATTTCCCTTATTACGAATGTTTAAAGTAATAAGGTTGAAGCGAAAAGAGATAACATCCATCTACTTTTTTGCAATCATGCATGGTTTGTTACAACTAAGTATTCCGCTAGGCATTCAGGCAATTATCAATTTTATTCAAGCTTATTCCTTCAGTACCAGCCTTTGGTTGCTCATCTTTTTTGTAGTGTTGGGTGTAGCCATTAGCGGAGGCTTTCAGGTTACACAACTCAAAATAATTGAAAGAATTAATCAGCAAATATTTTTACGATATGGTTTTCAGTATGCCTACCACATTCCCAAAATGGATATGAAGAGTGTAGATGGTTATTATTTGCCTGAGCTTGTAAACCGATTTTTTGACTCTATAACACTACAAAAAGGTTTATCAAAACTATTACTAGACATACCAGCAGCATCTATTCAAGTTATCTTTGGTCTGCTGCTGCTTTCCTTTTATAGCTCAATATTTGTATTGTTTGGCGTGCTGTTACTATTAGTCCTTTCGTTGTTGTTGTACATTACAAGTCCCAAAGCCTATGCCGCTAGTTTAGAAGAGAGTGATTATAAATACAAATTTGCAGGTTGGATAGAAGATATTGCTCGAACAATAAAAACTTTTAAGTTTAGTAAAGGAACTTTACTTCACATGAAAAACAGCGATCACCTAATGAGTGGTTATTTAAGAGCAAGAACCCGCCATTTCAATATCTTGATTATTCAATATTGGGCACTCATTGTTTTTAAATTATTTATTACTGCTGCCATGTTGGTTGTAGGGGCGGTTTTAGCCATTAACAATGAAATAAACATTGGTCAGTTTGTAGCTGCAGAAATAGTTATTTTGATGATTATTAACTCGGTTGAAAAATTTATTCTCAGCCTTGATAATGTGTATGATGTACTTACGAGTATTGAAAAGCTAGAAAAAGTACTAGATAAGCCGTTAGAGAAAGAGGGAATTATTGTGCTAGACAATGCAGATCGAGGGCTAAGCATAAATGCAAGCAATCTAAGTTTTGGATTTGAAGCTAATCAGCTTTTGTTAAATGATTTAAATTGCAATATACCTTTCGGATCCAAAGTGTGTTTAATGGGTGCTGAAGGGTCTGGTAAAAGCTTATTTTTAAGGCTACTTACCGGTAGCTACTCTAGTTTTAGAGGAGCACTTACTATTAATGATATTCCAATTAACAATTACACTTTAGAATCATTGAGGAAAGAAACGGGAATAGCTATTAACGACCAAGAAATTTTTGAAGGAACTATTTTGGAAAATATCACAATGGGCAGCGATGATATCTCACTTGCCCACCTTGCAGAATTAGCAAATATGACAGGCTTTAGCCATTACCTTTCCACTTTACACGAAGGGTATGAAACTAAGCTTGAGACAACCGGTAAAAGACTTAATAAATCAAAAATTCAAAAAATACTGCTGATGCGGGCATTAATACACCGCCCCGCATTATTACTACTTGAAGAACCTTGGTCGGCAATGGATGCTGATATAAAGCAAAATATTCAGTATTATTTATTAAATAAAATCAACAACACTACTATGGTGGTTGCAACCAATGACCAAGCTTTTGCTAAAACCTGCGATTTGATCATAGTAATGGATAATGGAAAAATAATTGCTCAGGGCAAGCCTAGTGAAATTGACATTAATAAAAACAGGAAATAATGCAGGCACTTTACGAAAAACTAGAGCGGGAAACGGGGTATAAATTAGAAAGTATACACCTACTTTACAATAGCCATTTTCGCAGACAAATGAAATTGTGGGCAGTGCTAATGATTGTAATATTTTTAGCACTTCTTTTTCTTCCCTGGACACAAAACATAAGAGCAACTGGCACTGTAACTACTCTTTACCAAGATCAAAGACCACAGGAACTAAATGCATTAATACCTGGAAAAATAATAAAATGGTATGTTAAGGAAGGGGACTACGTAAAAAAAGGAGACACGATTGTTCAACTTGCTGACGTAAAAGTGGAATACCTTGATACCAATCTGGTTAAAAGAACAGAACAACAATTGACTGCCAAGCAGCAGAAAATTGATTTTTATGGCGAAAAGATAGAGGCTACTACGAGTCAGATAGAAGCAATGGAATCTGTTCGAGAACTAAAAATAGCTTCGTTAAGAAACAAGATTAACCAATTACGCAGAAAAGTACAGAGCGACTCTGCAGAATGGCAATCGGCTGTAATTGACCTCAACATTGCTAAAGAACAATATGATAGAGCTCAAAAATTGTTTAAAGATGGTATCATTTCTTTGGTTGATTTTGAAAGGAGAACCGGCAGTTATCAAAAAGCAGTAGCTGCAGAAACTGAGAAACTCAATAAGTTTCACAATACGAGACAGGACCTTGTTATAGCATCAATAGACATCAATAGTGTACAGCAGGAAACTGCTGATAAAGTATTTAAAGCAAGAGGAGAACAAGCAAGTTCGCAAAGTGAAATTGCTGCAGAAATGGGTGAAATTGCTAAACTAGAAAATCAGGTGCAGAACTATAGAATAAGAGGTGGTCAAAGATGGCTGATAGCCCCTCAAAATGGACAAGTAACCAGCGCCTTAAAAGCGGGACTAAATGAAATTGTAAAAGAAGGAGAATTAATCGTAAAGATTGTACCTACGAATGTAAAGCATGCTGTAGAGATTTTTGTAAAACCGGTAGATCAGGTATTAGTAGATACGGGTCAGAAAATAATGTTTTTGTTTGATGGTTATCCTGCGATTGTATTTAGTGGGTGGCCAAAAGCTAGTTATGGCTCATTTAGCGGAAAGGTAATTGCTATAGAGACCAATACCAGTTCTAATGGTTTGTATAGAATATTGGTAGTAGAAGATAAAAATAAACGACCATGGCCAACACAATTAAAGATAGGCAATGGTGCCATTGGATTTGCATTACTGAAGGATGTGCCTATTTGGTACGAATTGTGGCGAAACATTAACGGGTTTCCTGCAGAATATTATATAGCAAAGGATAGTGAAAAAGAAAAGAAAAAATAATGGACTATATGAAAAATAAGCGCCTGATTATTTTTTTTAGTTTCATTTTTTTGAAGGCAGCATTGTGTGCTCAGCAACCATCAACGCTTACCCTTACCGATCTACTCAATATTGTTCGTAAGTTCAATCCAATAGCTTTGCAAGCCAATATTTCTGTTGATAGCGCCAGAGCAAATTTGTTGTCCGTTCGAGGTGCTTTCGATCCTGCATTGGCAGTGTATAATGAGCAGAAAACTTTTGACGGCAAGAATTATTTTTTTTATACCAATCCCGAATTGAAGATACCAACATGGTATGGTATAGAATTTAAAACCGGCCTGGAAAATAATGGTGGTTCAAGATTGGATGAAGAAGCCACTGCGGGTAGAAGTAGTTATGCTGGAATAAGTGTACCGTTGTTAAACAATCTGGTGCTCGACAGAAGAAGAGCTTCGCTTCAGCAGGCAAAGATTCTCATTAAACAGAGTGAGGCTGAAAGGCTGAATGCTTATAACGACCTTTTGCTTGAAGCCACAAAATCTTATTGGGATTGGGTAAGAGAATACCAGGTATATAACATCATTAAAAATACCATAGAAGTAAATAAACAGCGTTACCAATTGGTAAAAAGATCTTTTGCAGGTGGCGATCGTGCAGCAATAGATACAGTGGAGGCACTTACTCAATTGCAAACATTTTTATTTTTAGAAAATGAGGCTTACATGCGATGGATGGATGCAGGTTATGAACTTTCAACTTTTATGTGGCTGGATAAACAAGAGCCATACAGATTGCCCGTTAATGTAATTCCTGACAGCTCATGGAATATTACCAGACTTGCAGGTTATCCTATACCATCAATAGACGAAGCAATCCAAACCACATTGACTACTCACCCAAAGTTACAGTCAATAGGATTCAAACTGAACATATTGGAAGTAGAAAGAAAACTTAAGTTTCAAAGTTTGTTGCCCAAGCTTAATGTGAATTATAACTTTCTTAGTAAAGGTTACGAGCCTTGGAAAAATGTTGGATCTACTTTGTTTCAGAATAACTACAAGTTTGGAATTGATTTTGGTGTGCCCTTATTTCAACGACAGGCAAGAGGTGATTTAAAATTGGCAAGATTAAAAATTGATCAAACCGAACTTCAAAGAAAGCTCACTTCTTTTGAACTGGAGAATAAATTGCGCACCTATCACAACCAGGCATCGTCATTGAAAACTCAGATTAGTATTTACGAAGAAGTATATAGAAATTACCAGAAGCTGTTGTCTGTAGAAGAATTGAAATTCTCAATAGGCGAAAGCAGTCTTTTTTTGGTAAACAGTCGAGAATTGAAAGCTATAGAAGCACAACAAAAACTGATGGAGCTCAAGACAAAATTCTTCAAAAGTCTTGCATCTTTTCAGTGGGCAACAGGGCAGTTTTAAGTTGATGTTTTAGGACTAATATTTCCGAAACTCTTCATCGTCTTTTAGTTAATAGAAAAATAGGTATAATGAAAATAAAGTAAGTGGATTCTTGTCAACTCCCAATTTCTATTATATTCGCTAAATAATAAAACCTCAAAATGCAGAATCGTATTTTACTCACTATTTTATTGGTGTCCTCCTCTTTGTTTTCAATAGCACAATTAAGTGCTGTAGGCTATAAAAGCGACCAATATGAAAAGTTTATAAAGACCAAAACGTATGTGGTAAAAATGGATGAGTTTTATTTTGATGGCAATATGGCTGAAGCAATGAAAGATTGGAAAATAACCCCTTATGAATTTATTACCAATGATGAGTTTAAAGCCAAAATTTCTGATAAAACAGCGTCTTTCATATTACCTGTTACCATTTTTACTGGCACAAGTAGGCAGGAATATCATTACCTCGCTTTGATAAATGGTGGCAGAAAGTCTCTTTCTAGCTATGACTATAATGATATGTTAGCGTATGCCGTTATTAATCATTTTGGAAATGAGGGAACTAATATCAGTTGTGCGCACAGGTTGCATAATATGATTTCCTCCATGATTAATGCTATGGAACTGGTAAAAAAGAATGATATTAAGGGTAATCCTAAAAAAATAGTTGACAACCTGATGGAATACTATCGTTCACTATCTAACAAAATACCTAAAAGAATTTTACTGGTCAATAAAGCTGCTATCGGAAATAAAATGACCGAAGAAGAGTTTGGTAAAATATATCCGCACAAATTTGAATTTTGCACGCAGGAAAAACTAGCGCAGGTAATAAGGGAAAAAGATACCCGGTATTATTATTATCAACCGGGCATCACGCTGAATAAATCTATGTTTGTTTTTGATCCTGCTACAGGTGAAGTAGTATATGGCGATTACCAGATGATGGGCCTTAACATTAATAAGAAAAATGTAGAAATGCTGGTAGAAGCCATTGAGGGAAAATAAGCTAACCTTTGAGGTAAATGCACGGCGCTTAAGCTAAAAAAAATCTATTCTTTGCAAACCTCAATAGATAATCCTACTGCAGGACCCACTCTCTTTTTATTTTTATCAAAAGCAGTCGCTTGTGAATTCCATTTGCCGCCTGGGGTTCTATGAAATCCCATCACATTTCTAATGGCTTCTATACCCCAACCGTAGCCTTCCCATTCTTTTTTTGTACCATCACTCATGTTGTGCACAACATTGTAATGATATTGTTGGCCGGCATCAAACATTTCAAACCCTACTACAATACCTGTAGCTGAAATGGGCAGGTGATATTTGCTCAGATCTATTGTCACCCATTTAAACTTTCCGGGAATAACGTCTATTGCTTCGTGTGTAATTTCTTCGCCGGGCACTTGCAAGATAGAGTCCCATTCGTAAAACCGTAAGCGAACAGGTGCAGTAGCTAAGGCAGCTTTATTGAAAGATACCGCACCAAAGGAAATAGCATTGATTGTGCCCCTTTTGTTATAAATATTTGGAACAAAGCTTGCCCAAATAGCTCCTACAGATTTGGCACCAAAACCCAGATAATAATCATCATTTCTGCGCCGAATTTGTAGTTTTTTTTTCTCTTTTTCCTTGCAATTTTTTATGATTACCTCATCCAGTTTGTTGGGCAGTTTTTGTAAGTAAATGGTATCTTTTTTTAAAACTTCGCCTTGCGAAATGGAGGCATGACCTACAAAAGAAAAGGTAACAGTACCTGTTTGCCATATTGGTTCAGGTATCATCACTTTTCCTGCACTGTCAGAATAAATACCCCAGCTTTTTTCTGTACATTCAGCGGTAGCAAATGGAAGTGGAAGTTTGCTATCAGCATCTCTCATATAAATCACCCGCTGTCCACTAGATTGTAATACTATCCCCATAACAAACAAAAAAAATATCAGGATTGATTTCATTAATTATAGGTTATGAAAATGTTTGTCAGCAAGAATAGTTTTCATATCAACAATTATTTTCCAATGATGAATTGATCATTAAACACTTCATTCCCAACCTTCACCTTTACCACATAACTGCCCATCGCCAACTTGCTTATAGAAAGCGTACATAGACCATTAACGACTAACAACTGCCGACTAACGACTGTTTTACCGTTCACATCCACCACCTGCACCTCCACTTTCTCATTCATGCTTTTATCAAACTGAAGCTGCACAGAAGTAGTAGCAGGATTGGGATAAATGCTGAATGCCGAGTGATTGTTGAGCCTGATATTTACAATATTGCTGTAAGAGAAACTGCCATCTTTATCCACCATTTTCAGCCGGTAGTACAACCGTGAAACGTGAGCCGTGAGACGTGAAAGGTCATCATCATTGCTATACTCATTCTTGCCACTTCCTCCTTTCGACTTTACACTTCCCACTATACTCCATTCTTTGCTATTGGTGCTTCTTTCTATTTCGTACTGAGAGAAGTTTTGTTCGTTCTCACTAGTCCATTGCAGGTGGGTTATTTTGTCTTGCAGGTGGGCTGTGAACGTGAGTAGGTGGAGGGGAAGAATATATTGAGCAGGATTAAGCTTCCATAAGTCGTTCTTTTCCTCAGTAGTAGATAGAGTATATCTCCAGCTACCAAAAAACCAGGCATTGTTGTTATTGTCAGTCCATAAAGTCATGTCTTCCCTTTCACCAGGCGAATTTGCAGGCGACATAGTTTGCAAAGTTCCGTAGTGAAGCGGGAGAAGTGTGTCTAAAAAAGCCCATTCATAAGTCAGGGGATAATATCTCCAGATTTCCGATAGCCTTGAATAATACGAACCCGGCGGATGCAAATTGGCCCAAAGTTGACCTGCGGTATCGGTCCAACAGAGGGAACGATAATTACCGGTCGGGCTATAGTTTTGAGAGGCATGTCCCCGGGGGCCATGTACACTTGGATTACCACTGCCATTCATGTCTCCGTTTAGCCATGTCCAGGAGTTTATACCCGGTTCATATTTCCACATATCGTTAAGTAAAGTATATGGATATGCCCCTGAGTTTTGTCCCCTGCCACCCAAAAGCCAAAAATTACCTCGCTTATCTGTCCAACCGCCCGCTCCTTCGCGGCATTGCGGTAGATTTGCAGGAGATGTTACGCCTTTAGTTCCATACCAACCTGTTGAGTTAACAGAACTATCTCCGCTAATCCACACCCAGCCACTAACCGGATTATATTTCCATAGATCATTCATATAACCCCACTGACTGTTGGCAGCGCCATTACCACCAAACATCCAAAAATTCCCGGATGCATCAACCCAGCTATTGGCATTATAGCGGCAACCCGGACGATTATTTGGTGATGCAATTCCTTTTATACCATATTGCCCAAATTGATTGCTTAGAGGGTTTGTATGGCGTTGCACGCCGCCTCCCAGCCATGTCCAAAGACCTGTAATTGTATTATACTTCCACATATCATCAAAAAGATGTGCCGGGTCTACAAAATTTTCACCACCAAACATGTATAAGTTTCCAAGGGTATCGCTCCATGTGCTGGCCTTAGTTCTGGGATGTGGCCAGCTGTTTGGACTTGCTACATTTTGGGGGCCGTAATAACCTGGTGAATTTTCATATCGTGGGCCTCCCATCCATGTCCACATATTAGTAGCAGGATCAAACTTCCATAAATCATTCATGTATGCGATATAGTTGTTTACGCGTCTTATCCCTCCAAAAAGCCAGAACTTTCCCGAAGCGTCTATCCAACTGATTGACTGGCCACGATAACCGGGTCTGTTGTTTGGAGAAGGGATGCCTTTTATTCCCCATACGTCAGGAGCGCTAGGAATCGTATCTCCATGCATCCATGTCCACTCTCCGGCCTGACCATAAGAAGAAGAAATGAAACAAAATAATATAAGCGTAAAAACTATTTTCATTGTATTCATTATTTAGCAAAAATATAATTTTAATTATACACCTCTTCACCCACCCTCACCCATATCGGTTAGTTTTTCTTTTATTTACTCCACACAAACTTCAATTGCCAAACCCACAGCAGGTCCAAGTCTCTTTTTATCTTTATCAACAATAATTGTTTGAGGATCCCATTTACCGCCTGTGATTTTGTGAAATCCCGACACCTTTTTAATGCCTTCTAATAACCAACCATAATGTTCCCATTCTTGTTTGGTGCCATCGCTCATGTTGTGCATAACCATATAATGGTATTGAGGTCCGGCATCAAACATTTCAAAAGCCACTACAATACCTGTAGCTGAAATGGGCAGGTGGTATTTGCTCAGATCTATTGTAACCCATTTAAACTTACCGGGTACAACGTCTATTACTTCATTTGTTATTTCCTCCCCAGGCA
>JANMZN010000452.1:0-3257 GCA_031383285.1 Segetibacter sp. | reverse complement strand
TACCGGCAATCTTCGCAATGGCATATGGTTCGTTGGTTGGCTCTAATGAACCGGTTAAAAGGTATTCTTCTTTTAATGGCTGTGGTGCCAATTTTGGGTATATACAAGAAGACCCAAGAAACATGAGTTTGGTAACTTTGTGATCAAAAGCCGCATGAATAACATTAGCCTGTATCATTAGGTTTTCATACAGGAAATCGGCTCTATAAACATTGTTGGCATGAATGCCTCCTACCTTTGCCGCAGCCAAAAAAACGTAGTTGGGTTTTTCCTGCTCAAAAAAAAGATTAACAGCCGCCTGATTTCTTAAATCCAATTCAGAAGATGTGCGCAAAACAAGGTTGTTGTATCCGGCATTTTTCAGCTTTCTAACAATGGCACTTCCAACCATCCCTCTGTGCCCCGCTACATAAATCTTTGCTTTCTTTTCCATAGCCAATGCTCCTATTCGTATTGATTCATAATTTTAAACCCACTCTGCTTTAGCAACACTTCTCTTTTGAACAGCTCAAGGTCAGAATGCACCATTTCGCTTGCCAATTGCTCAAGTGTATAGGTTGCGGTCCATCCCAATTTTTCTTTTGCTTTAGAAGCATCCCCTATCAAAAGTTCTACTTCTGTAGGGCGGAAATAACGGGGATCTACTTTTACAACTGTGGTACCAACAGGCACTTGATATTCGCCGTTGCAGGCTTTTATCACTCCTATTTCGGCTTCATCTTTTCCTGAGAATTCCAGTTCTATATCTACGTTTGCAAAAGCTATTTTTACAAAATCTCTGATGGAAGTAGTAATGCCCGTTGCCAATACAAAATCTTCGGCTACATCATGCTGCAATATCCTCCACATGCCTTCTACATAATCTTTTGCATGGCCCCAATCTCTTAGCGAATTAAGATTTCCCAGGTACAATACATCTTGCAGTCCAAGTGCAATTTTTGCAGTGGCTCTGGTTATTTTACGGGTAACAAAAGTCTCACCCCTCAATGGAGATTCGTGATTGAATAGTATTCCATTGCAGGCAAACATGTTGTATGCTTCGCGATAGTTAACTGTAATCCAATATGCATAAAGCTTGGCTACCGCGTATGGAGAACGAGGATAGAAAGGTGTAGTTTCACTCTGCGGTACAGCTTGTACCAAACCATATAATTCTGAAGTAGAAGCCTGGTAGATTTTTGTTTTCTTGGTAAGACCCAATAATCTTACTGCCTCGAGTATTCTTAATGTACCAATACCATCCGCATTTGCTGTGTATTCGGGAGTTTCGAAACTTACATGCACATGGCTCATTGCGGCCAAGTTGTAAATTTCTTCAGGCTGCACTTCCTGAACGATCCTAATCAGGTTAGTTGAGTCAGTAAGATCTCCATAATGTAGTATTAGATTTCGTTGGGAAACATGCGGATCCTGGTACAAGTGATCAATTCTGTCCGTATTAAAAAGCGATGCTCTCCTTTTAATGCCATGAACAATGTATCCTTTGCTCAAAAGAAGATCGGTAAGATATGCACCGTCTTGACCTGTGATACCGGTGATTAAGGCAACTTTCATTATTTTATTAGTGTTAATTATAAAAACATTAAAAACGCTAAAAGTCGTAATAATAGTTTGAGAGATTAGTAACAATTCCAAAACTAAAAAATGTCTCAGAAGTTGATTTTACATCATTCTTTCTAAATCTGTTTCCGACCTGAGCCTGGATATTTGTATTCCATTCTTTGTTAATTGTCCAACCTATAGTGACTTGATTATACCCCACTTTTGTATTTAGCCCATCCAAAGTTTTTATACCAAGTTCAGGTACACCTGCTTCTCCACCCCACAAATTGTTACCAAATAAATTGCCATTAAAATCTTCGCCAACTATTGCAAAAACGCTATGCAGTTCGGCATACCACCTTTTCTTTCTGAACTGAAAGTTATTGATTACTTCATGAAAATTGGCACCGAGAGGATGAGCCAATGCCTGACTATAATGTGTATAATTCTGATTTATTTTTCTATGCCCATAGGTAAAAGGTCGAACGGTATTGTACTCAAGTCTGTAATTAAGTCCTTTCAGCTTTAAAATGTCTTTGGTCCAAAATCCTAATTGAATACCATATTTGTTATTCAAATGTTGCTTTTTATTCTTAAATGTTTGCTGTAAATTAATATCATCCAAAACAAACTGGCTATATGCAAATGAATTTTTTGATAGTTGATATTTAAAATTCAACCCTAACATGGCATTATCAGTTGATCCGAGGGAGAACTCAACCGGACGTAAGAAAAGAACAGGGTTTAAATATTGCAAGTCAAAACCTCTGGTAGATGTAGTATCATTTCCTTGCCACATAATTGATTCAAATATACCTATTTGAAACTTTTTTGAAATATCAAGCGTGAAGTAGTGTATGGTTGAAAATTTTCTTTGAAAATTGTCGTTAATTTCAACTTTAGGGTTTGCATACTGATTATATAAAACAGTATAATTTATTTTCCAAAATTTTGCATGCAAACGCAAATAAGGATAATTAAACGCATTGTCAGAGAGCAAAAGGCTTCTATAACCATCCCCAATAAAGTTTTTTCCATATCCTAAAACCATATCAAACCTTTCTGATGGCACATAGGAAATACTTGCATCAGTCCGTGCAAAATCGAATGCTGTCCCCTTAAATTTCCTACTTCTACCTTGCCCTGGAACAACTCTGTCATTTTTAAAAATAAAAGTGTCAAGATAGATTGGAAACCTGGCTTGATTTTCAAAAAAAGCTAAATTAAACTGTACTTTTTTTCCAACAAGACCATAGGCATTGAATCCTCTTGTAGAAACATAGGTCATTTTATTTAGGTCAGTTGCCTTTCCTCCTGAATAGCTAATAATTGGATCTAAAAAGAGATGAACGTCTTTGTCGTGAACTTCGAAGAGGTGATTATTGATCAGCTTTTGACCCCAATTTTTATATTTCTGCTTGACCGTATCCCATTTATTCAAAATGAAACCGTTTGCTATTGCTGATACTAAAGCTGGATGATTTTGTAGAAGCATCGGCTTCACACTTGTTGACCTTACGCTATCACTAGTAGCATAAACTGAATACATTTCGTTGTTATAAGCATTGTGAAGTGGCAATAGCTGAGCAATTGTTGCCGAACTAAAAAAACTCAATAACAAGCTAAATAAAATCCTTTTAGAAATTGTATTCATTGAAATTATTTTAATTAACCAAAATGAGAAAAATATTATCGACTCTTAAATTCTTTGGGCT
>JANMZN010000443.1:0-4734 GCA_031383285.1 Segetibacter sp. | reverse complement strand
CTATAACGCTACCAAGTGTTTCCTTAAATGTATCCTTACTTCCGGGTGAATACTACGTATATGTAAGCAGGGCCGATGCCATCACCAAAGTGAATACATTGCCTTTAAAGTTAATTAATTTTAATGCCAAACGGACTTCGGCAAATATTTTACTTGAATGGAACACAGAAAATGAAGAGAATGTAAAATCTTTTTTGGTGGAACGATCTTATAATGGAACTGAATTCGTAAATATTGGAACGGTTGCGGCAAAAAATATTTCAAAAGCGACATATAATTTTGCAGATGTTGATGCTAATGCGATTTCAGGAGGTCAGGTATTGTATTATAGATTAAAAATGATGGACATTGACGGTAAGTTCAGTTATTCACCTGTGGTGGTCGTTAATCCGATCCGGAAAATGTCAGGGATGGTAATTTACCCTAATCCTGTAAAAGGAACACAACTAAACCTGAGAATGAATGAACCGGTCCAATATTTAAAATTAAAAGTGCAAGATGTAACGGGACGAGTATTGAAAAGCTATCATTACCCCAATGGAATTATTGGAACAATGGGCATTTCGCTTCCTGGATTGTCAAATGGTGTCTATGTAATAAATGCAGAAACAAATGTTGGAATATTCAATCAACAAATAATTGTCAATAACAATAAATAGTTAATAATAAAAGCATCAATAATTAAATACAAGTTGTCTTAATAGGTGTCATTTTATTAAAACAATAAAAATTTCGATAACAAACTATCATTTTTAAACATCAAAAAAGTATGACGATTAAAAAACTGCTCTACGTTTTGGTCTTGCCTTTGCTCCTATTAACAGGTAATGTACTGGCTCAAGACAAAGTAGTTACCGGAAAGGTAACTGACAGCGCTGGTGCCGCTATTGCCAATGCATCTGTTTTAGTAAAAGGGGGTACCACAGGTTCTCAGACAAATGCGGACGGAACATTTTCTTTGAAAGTGCCTGCAAGTGCTAAGTCATTGACAGTTAGTTCGGTAGGATTTGGAAGCGTTGACATTGCCATTATAGATGGTCCGTTAAGCGTTACCTTACGTTCTGCAAACACTTCATTGAGCGAGGTAGTAGTAGTAGCTTACGGTACCCGCAGAAAGAGTGATCTTACCGGTGCGGTTACTTCAGTGTCTGCCAAGGATTTCCAAAAAGGAAATATCGCTTCTTCTGAGCAGTTGCTGCAAGGAAAGGTAGCAGGACTACAAGTAACTACAGGTGGTGGATCTGCCGGCGGTGGAAGTAAGATCAGAATAAGGGGCGGTGCTTCCCTTAATTCGAGTAACGATCCGTTAATCGTAATTGACGGTGTGCCTATTGCAGAAGGCAATGGCGTAGCAGGTTCTGCTAACCTACTTAATACCATTAACCCTAATGACATTGAGTCTATCAGTGTTTTGAAGGACGCATCTGCTGCTGCATTGTATGGTTCTCGGGCATCCAATGGGGTATTAATCATTACTACTAAGAAGGGTACAAAGGGTAAAGTAAAATGGAATTTTAATACTCTAGCTTCCGTTAGTTCAGTTCCAAATACAGTGGATGTTTTGTCCGGCGATCAGATAAGAAAAATAATAACGGATGATGCTGCTGCTACTGGAAACAATACCTATAAGAACTTGCTGGGTACAGCAAATACAGATTGGCAGAATGAAATCTATCGCAAAGCTTTTGGAATGGACAATAACATAAGCGCAAGTGGTGCTTTGGGTATTATTCCATTCAGGGCTTCTTTGGGTTATTATAACCAGGATGGGGTTTTAAAAACCAATAACTTTAAAAGGATATCTACTTCATTAAATCTTAGCCCTAAGTTTTTGAATGACCATTTAGCTGTAAATATTCAGTCTAAATATGTTCAGACAAAGAACGTCTTTGGTGACGAAGGTGCAATAGGTTCAGCTATTTCGTTTGACCCTACGCAACCGGTTACTGCAACCAATAAATTCGGTGGTAATTTTGAATGGCTTCAGCAGGATGGAAATCCCATAGCACTTGCTACCCGAAATCCATTGTCATTATTAAATTTAAGAGACAATAAATCTACCGTTAACAGATTTGTAGGTAATGTACAATTGGATTATAAGCTACATTTTTTACCAGAATTGCACGTAATGGTAAATGCAGGTATGGATAGATCTAGTGGTAGTGGTGATGATCTTGTTGATTCTTTATCTGCAACAAATTTCAGAACAGGTGGAAGAAAGCAGCACTATGAACAAGTTGTTAAGAACCAAATGTTAGATGTGTCATTATTTTATGCTAAAGAACTAAAGGGACTTAATACTAAAATAGATGTTTTAGTTGGTCACACTTATCAGGAGTTTTCGACTAATTCCAACAACTTTGCAACTTTCAGTTACAGGGCAATAGCTGATCCTAACAATCCTGCATTAAAGGATACAATTATTAATTCTCAGCCTGGGTTTGCAACAACTCCTCTCGGCAACAACCTTGAAGGATATTTAGGACGTGCAAATATTACAATAGCAGACAAGTATTTGCTTACAGCTTCTCTTCGCAGAGATGCTAGTTCAAAATTTTCACCTGAAACAAGAGTTGGTTATTTCCCGGCTTTTGCAGCAGCATGGAAATTGAAGCAGGAATTCTTTAAAAATTCAAGTATTATCAGCGATCTTAAACTGCGTTTTGGATATGGTGTTACAGGACAACAAGACGGTATTGATCGTTATAGCTATTTATCTAGATATACCAGAAGTAGTAACTTGGGAGCTTCTTATCAGTTTGGCAATACTTTTTATACTTATCTACGCCCGGAAGGATATGTTAGAGACTTGAAGTGGGAAACTACAACTACAAGCAATATAGGTTTGGATTTTGCTATTTTAAATAACAGAATTTCCGGTAGTGTAGATTATTACAATAAGAAAACCAAAGATTTGTTGAGTGAAGTTCCGGTAGCACCGGGTGCAAATTTCAGAAACTCTATAACTACCAATGTTGGAAGTCTTACCAATAAGGGAGTGGAAGTAACAATCAATACGACACCCGTAAAAAATTCCAATGTAACATGGGATTTCGGTTTCAACTTTACTTATAATACAACAGATATTACCAATTTGTTGAAGCAGCAAGATCCTAACTTCAAAGGAATTGATGTAAGCGGCATAGGTGGTGGAACAGGTAATACTATCGGCAAGTTTACTGTTGGATACTCTCCATATGCTTTCAATGTTTTCCAGCAGATATATGACCAAAATGGTAAGCCAATTGAAGGATTGTATGAAGATATTAACCGTGATGGTAAAGTAGATAATGATGATAGATACCTTTATAAGAAGCCAGCAGCTGATTTTCTTGTTGGTTTTAGTACGCAGGTTAGTATTAAGAAATTTAGCCTTGGCGTAACCGGTCATGGTATGATTGGCAATTACCTTTACAACAACTACAATTCAAATAATGGTGTTTTGAGAGCGATTAAAAATCCAATCAACTTTATCGGCAATGCAGGTGTTAATTATACAGAAACAGGGTTTGCTAATAACCAATATTTATCTGACTACTATATTGAGAATGCAAGCTTTCTAAGATTTGATAACATTAACCTTGGATATAATTTTGGTAATGCTTTGGGTTCAAAAACATTTTTACGTGTTAATGCTAGTATTCAGAATGTTGGATTTATCTCAAAATACAAAGGCTTAGATCCTGAAAATTCAAGTGATCAAGGTGTAGATAATAATATTTATCCTAGACCACGTATTATTTCTGTTGGTTTTAATTTAGATTTTTAATAATAAAAAAAGAATATAGGTATGAGAAATATAACAATTAAAAATTCAGTTATCGCTGCTATCCTTGTATTAACACTTGGTTCGTGCGCTAAAAAACTGGATTTATTTCCTTCCAATGACCTTACCCCAGAAAATGCATATTCCACTGCGGCCGGATACAAAAGTGTATTGGCAAAAGTATATGGTGGATTGGCAACTACAGGTAACCAAGGTCCTGCAGGGGCATCAGATATACAAGGTTTGGATGAAGGCTCTCAAGCGCCATTCATTAGGGGATTTTTTAATCACCAGGAGTTGCCTACAGATGAGGCAATTGTAGCCTGGAATGACCAAACTATTCATGATTTTCATGATTTAAAATGGTCTAGTACAGATCCATTTACTTTGGGAATGTATGCCAGACTTGTGTACAATATCACCATCTCTAACGAATACCTTAGAGAAGCAACTGATGAAAAGGTAGCCAAAAGAGGCATAACAGGTGCAGAAGCTGATGACATTAAAAAGTCAAGAGCTGAGGTTAGGTTCTTAAGAGCTTTTAATTATTGGGTAATGATGGATTTATTTGGCAGATCAACTTTTGTAACTGAAGCAGATGTTGTAGGCACCGCGCTACCAAAAGAAATATTGAGGCCAGTACTTTATGCATACATAGTGGGTGAATTGAAAGCAATAGATGGAGATTTGGCACCAGCAAAAACCATTGAGTACGGAAGAGTAGATCAGGCAGCGGCCTGGGCCTTGCTTGCAAGAATTTATCTCAATGCTAAGGTTTATACAGGGACTGAAAAAAATGCTGACGCCCTTACTTATGCTAAAAAAGTTATTGAAGCAGGCTACAGTTTAGTTTCTGATTACAGAAAAGTTTTTATGGCCGACAACGACAAGCAAAAAGATGAATTTATTTTTGCTGTTAATTGTGATGGTGCAAGAACACAGTCTTATGGAAATACTACCTTCTTCGT
>JANMZN010000420.1:0-9081 GCA_031383285.1 Segetibacter sp. | reverse complement strand
TTTATTTGTCTAATGTCTTATTAAAAACCAATAAAGGCACTTTTGCATTAAAAGAATATGCTGCCGATTTACTGGACAAGAATATTTTGTCAAACCAACTTCTTTGCTGCTCTGTAAACATTATCATCATAGAGGGCTTGTTCTTTTTTATTGCCTTTTCAAAATCCGTAATGAAGGATTCATTTGGGTTTCTGTTGGTCATATTAAAATTGATATGGTAGGCAGCAATTTTTTTAATAGCCATTTCAATGGTTTTTAATTGGTCGCTGTTTTCCAAAACCGATGTTAAATGGAGTAATTCAATTGTAGCTTTTAATGGCTTGGCAAAAGCCACTACTTGTATTATCTCTTTCTTAAAATGGGCAAGGTCCGATGCATACAGAATGCTGGTAATGGCGGTGGTTTTATATTTATATGGCACAGCAATTACAGGAATTGCCGAATGATTGATAAGATTTCCGGTATTGGTTCCTAAAATCCTTTCCACTTTGCCGACACCTCTTGTACTGATGCAAATAAAATCGAACTTATTTTCTACCGCATAATCCATTATACAACTTGGGGGCATTACAGATTGCTTAACAACACATTTTATGTTAGTTGCTGTTGTATGCAAGCCTTTATAAATGTTTTCAACAAACAAATCCAGTTTTTGCTGAACTATTTTTGTTTGTTCTTTTTCATGTGCTTCTATTCTTGTAAAGTTCCATGCAGTGGGTGTTAATATATGGAAAGCATGGAAAAAAGTAAGGCTGCATTTATTCTGAGTCGCCAATTGTATGGCAAAAAATAAACCGGCTTTAGATTTATTAGATAAATCGGCAGTAACAAGAATCTTTTTCATAATTTTTTTTTAAGTTGATGCTGTTTTCCATTTCCAATTTAAAATTTCGGGCATGTCTTCACCATGCATTTCAAGTTAAGCTTTATTTTCTAGCAATTTGTATTTGCCTGATTTCACTTATCACAATATCTAACGTTGCCGTTAGGGCCTGATGCACCATTTCCGGATCATCACTTTCAACGAAATATGGGTTGTAACCATAACCCCTGAATAGCTGTTCTAATTCTTCTTGTGGAATTCGTGCAAGCAGCGTAGGGCTGGCAATTTTATAACCATTCAAATGCAAAATAGGAAGCACTGCGTCATCATGTACAGGGTTCAAAAATTTATTGGAATGCCAGCTTGCAGCCAATGCTACCGTTTCTGCTTCGCCATCTCCAATAACGCAGGCTACTAATAAATCTGGATTATCAAACACAGCACTATAAGCATGCCCCAATGAATAGCCCAGTTCGCCCCCTTCGTTTAAAGAGCCTGGCGTTTCCGGTGCCACATGACTTGGAATGCCTCCCGGAAAAGAGAATTGTTTGAATAATTTTTTTAAACCTTCTTCATCCTGTGAAATATCCGGATACAGTTCTGTGTAAATTCCTTGGAGATAAGTGTTGGCTACTAAGCCTGGCCCATCATGCCCGGGACCAGTAACATAAATTATATTAAGATCGAATTGTTTAATGATCCGGTTGAGATGAGCGTAGATAAAATTAAGACCGGGAGTGGTGCCCCAATGACCCAACAGGCGTGGTTTTATATGTTCAAGGGTTAATGCTTTTTTAAGCAGAGGATTATCATATAGGTAAATTTGCCCCACAGATGAATAGTTGGGTGCACGCCAATAAGCATTCATCTTCGTAAGTAATTCGGGTGATAACGTTGCTGATGTAGTGCCAATAGTTTCAACTTTCAAAATACTTAAATTTTTAACATGGTAATTCAAAACCTAAAAAACCAGTTTCGTTATCATCAGTTCGTCGTTTCAAATTTTAAGCGCAGTTGCCAAACTCCTTAATTTACTCGGAATTTTGTTGAGAGGCATTACAAAATCAGCACAGCCTGATGCCTGAGCACTGAGCGGCATGAAGTCAACTTCGGCAGACATGTCCTGAGCAAAAGTTTTTCCTCCATTTTCCTTAATGATCTTACAGCCCTCAGTACCGTCGCCATCATATCCGGAAAGCACAATGCCGATGGCTCGCACTCCTATTGCTTCTGCTAAAGAAGCAAAAAATACATCTATTTGCTTATTCCTACCCGAGCGGGGGGAGATAACTTTGAAGGTGTAGTTTTCAATTAGCAAATCTGCGTCAGGGGGAATTACGTAGACATGATCCGCAAGAATCGGCATCGCCATAGAAGCCACCGATACCGTCATTTTTGTGTGACGTGACAGAATTTTAGCTAATTGACTACTGGCGGTGGGGTTCATGTGAGAGATAATGACAAAAGCCATACCTGTATCAGACGGCATTGCATCCAGCAGAGCTTTGTAAGCGTTAAGTGCACCGGCTGAGCCACCAATGCCAACAATCAATTTAGGGAGTAATGGCCCCCCCTCGACGGATCGTTTCACTTTTTTTTCCATTATTCACCTTTATCTTGTTTGGCTAATTTTTGACTTTCAGAAACATTTTTACCAACCTTTTTTTCCTTATTGGCTACCCCTGTAGATTCACTATCCATTGGCATCAAATTAATTCCATCATCACTTAAGATCAACTTATGTACATCACTGTCGTGGCCGGTGCCACGAGACTTAACAATGAAAAGTCCACGAATGCGTTTTTTGCTTATGTCTTCTTCTAATTCTCTCACTACTATCCAGGTGTCGATTAAAGAGGATACTCCGATTTCTCCGCTCGTATCATTTTGTGCGGCAGAAGAAACAAGGCTTGTAAAAAAGCTGGTGATGCCATTTGATTTTAAAAGATCAATCATACGGGTAATCATGGATCGTATTTCACGTTGGTCACCTTCCCCAATAAGACTTGTAAGGGGATCAATGACAACTGCTTTTGGTTTAAATTCTGCAATGAGTTTATATAGATCGAGTAAATGCATTTCTAAACCAAAAAAGGAAGGCCTTGTAGATACGATCTTTAAGAGCCCTTTTTTAATCATTGGTTCAAAATGAATACCTATAGAACTCATATTTTGAATAAGTTGCCCCGCCGATTCTTCATAAGATAAGAAAAGACATCGTTCGCCACGTTTACAACTTGCCACTGCGAATGCAGCAGCTAAACTAGTTTTTCCAGTGCCTGCAGTACCCGAAGCAAGTACCGTACTCCCTCTTGTGTAACCTGGTTTACCCCCTTTGAACAATTTGTCTAAGGATGGAATTCCTGTCGAAACTTTTTGAGGTGTACCTGGTTGGTCAAGCCCGGCCGAAGTGATGGGAATTACTGAAAGTCCTTCTTTATCAATTACGAAAGGATATTCGTTTGTTCCATGTTTTGAACCACGGTATTTAACAATCCGGATTCTGCGGATGGCAATTTGTTCATTAACCCTGTTATCCAGTAGAATGATGCAGTCGGAAATGTACTGCTCCATTCCATGACGGGTATAAGTTTCTTTTACCGGCTCGCCGGTAACGATTGCAGTAACTTGTTTTTCTTTTAGCCACCTGAAAAGTCTTTTTATCTCTAAGCGAAGAATGCCGACATCTGTAATGCCTGCAAAAATAGATTCGATAGAATCTAAAACAACCCGTTTGGCACCGATGGAATCAATGGCATGTTCCAAACGAACAAATAGCCCTTCAAGATTAAAGTCGGTCTCCTGAATATCTTTTCGCTCTAAAATTACATGTTCTATAAAAATTTTTTTTCGTGAAACAAGCCCTTGTAAATCCAGGTTGAGGGAAGCCACGTCTGTATAAAGTTCGTCTTCTGTCTCTTCAAACGACATGAAGACACCTGGCTCTTTGAATCGGATTGCACCATTAATTAAAAAATCAATTCCCAAAAGTGTTTTTCCCGAGCCGGCACTTCCACTAACTAAAGTGGTTCTGTTTTTTGGAAGCCCGCCTTCAGTAATTTCGTCAAAGCCTTTGATGCCGGTGGGGCATTTTTGTAATTGCTTATGAGGAGACGCAATTTTTTTTTTGGTAGTTTTATGCATAAGTACTTTATTTTTTTTCTAATAATTCCATTCCGCACTTATTACATTTTCCTGGCTCATCTGAAATCACTTCAGGATGCATGGTGCAGGTATAGGTTTTCATTGTTTCGTTGTTTTGATTTTTCGTTTCTGTCATCTTTTTGTCAATTGATTGTTTGGCATTATTTCCCAGATCATTACTTTCTTGTATTGGATTGCCTTTTGTTAAATTAGGATCATTAGGATTAGGCTGCTCTTTATTGTAATCCTCATTTGTTTTTTGTTTTAACATGCTACCAGATTTCTGGTTAAGTTGATCGTTTTGAGATGTATTCATTTTATTAGTTTTCATTACTTAATCTATACCGCCGCATCAATTGTACATCCTAAAATAAATTTCTTAATCAACAGGCTACAGGAATAATCTTAAATTAATAGCCTGTTGATTAAGAAACTTTTAGGCTACAACAGTTTTGCATTCTGCCTCACACTTTTCACATTCTGCTTCACACTTTCTGCATGCTTCTGCACATTTTTTGCAGGATTCTACGTCTGGATGTTTTTCACATTCTTCGGCACATGCACGGCAGGCTTCGGCACATACACGGCAGGCTTCAGCACATTGCTCGGCTGATTCTGCAGCATTACCATCCATACTTCTGCAAGCTTCTGCACATTTACTACATGCATCAGCACAAGCCAGGCATAGCTTTACACATAATTCCATTTCTGGTTTTTCTTTGCAATCTGCGGCGCAGGTGTTGCATAGTTCTGCACAGGCCTCACAGGCATCTATACAGCTTTGGAAAGTTTGGTCACTCATTTTATAAAATTTAAGATATTCCTTCAGATCCACTGTTGCCCGGCTTTCAGTTTCGCTGTTACCCGATAACGGTAATTAATTTTCAGGTTTTGCGTATGTTCCCTCTTTCATCATTTTCATTTGCTCATCTGTCATTTTTTGTTTCACCAATGTCATTCCGCATTTGGGGCATTTGCCTGGTTAACACTCATTACCTCATTGTGCATAGTGCAAGTGTATGTTTCATCTTTTGCTAATTGTTCTGTTTTTGCATTGCTGCCATTACCGGAACATGCTGTAAAAACCAGTACTGCTGAAAGGAAAATAGTGGCAATAAAAAGTAACTTTTTCATAATTGATTTTTTAATTTGATAAGACTGATTTGTTTTTATTTTTTATGTTGCTGACTATTTTAAAACAACTTCTTTGATTGTATAATGTCCTGCTTTGCTAAGTTGTGCCTGCAATTCGTTTATATCTATGGGTTCGCTCATAGTAAGAACCGCAGTTTGCGGATGCAAATGAACTTCCGCATCTTCAATACCAGGGAGTTGGAGCAACGCATTTTTTACGCCGCTTACACAGCCCCCGCAGCTCATTCCTTGTAACTCATAGTTTTTTTTCATTTTATTTTATTTAAAAGAATCCATTTTATTTTCATCAAACTACTTTTGGCTGGAAAGCCATGCTTTAAAGTCAGTAATTTCTTTGTTTTGATCCGTAATCATTTTCTGCGCCATCTTTTTTATTTCATATTGTTTACCGTGCGATAATTCATCTTCGGCCATTTTTACAGCACCTTCATGATGTGATTTCATCATCATTGCAAAATCTTTATCTGTATTTCCTGTCATTTGCATGTTGTTCATTTTATCCATCATGTCTTTCATCGTTTCGCCCAATTCATGGTGCATCTCCCCATTCATCTTTTTTACTACTGGCATTTTGTAGTTTTTTACAAACTGATTCAATTGCTCTATTTCGACTTTTTGTGCAGTAACAATATTTTGTGCCATTGTTTTCATCTGCGTATCTGTGCCTTTGGCTATTTCCACTTCGCTCATATCAATAGCTGCCTGGTGGTGAATAATCATCATATTGACAAAGTCAAGATCGAAATCACCTGTCATTCTCATCTCATTCATTTTTCCCATTGTACTAATCAATGATTGCATTATACCATTATCCATTTGCATCTTACCTGAATTCATTGAATCGTCCTGCATCATATGAGGCATCGAACTATCCATTTCGTTTTTTGTTGTATTATTTGTGTTGTCGCATGACTGCAGAAAGTATGCATTAAAAAATAAAGCTGTTGCTATTAAAATTTTGTTCTTCATGTTTTTTATTTTTTAATGATTGATTAATCAATACTTTTAATTGGAAAGAATTTTCACAACATCAACAAGATAGGCCTCCTAATTCTAGTTTATGTTACACAATTAATTTAAAAAGTTACATCATTCACACATTGCAAAGGACTCAGTAAAAAATTGAAGATTTTTTAGGTAAACAAATACTGTAAAAAATTGGCAACCCTAGTTATTGCAAAATTTTTATTTACATATAGTCACATCTTCTTCCCCTCCATCGGATTAGCCCCTTGCTTAAAAATAAATTCACTGTTTAATAAATACGCTCCCCTGATAACAACAATATCCCCTAATTTAAGTCCTGATTTAATTTGAATTCTATCTCCATCTTCCATATCAGTCTCAACCATTATGATTTAAAAGATCCTGTTCCTGTTTGTATCCAAACTGAAGCACCGGTAGCGGTTCGGAGTACGGCATCACATGGTAAGGTTAATGTGTTTACGTTTTTTCCTTTGATAGTTACGTAAGCTGCCCTACCGGGTTTTAATAGATTTTCAGGATTGGCAACAGTTACACGAAGCAGGTTAATACGTGTTTGTTGATTTCAAGGTTTATAAATTCAATCTTTTCATTTGTTTGTTTACCTGGCAAATCAGGGAATTGAACAGTGGCGAAAAAATTTATTATTCTTCTGTCTGTAGCAACTATACTTTCTAACTCATCTTTATCAGTAGTTATATTCCATAAAGAAATATCAAGGTTTGCCACGATCCCTAATCCATGCACTTATTCGGCCAATAAGAATGCCTGTAATTCCTATGATAACCATTGAAACACCGAGCAAATGATGCCAGCCACCCATGGGACTGAACAACAGCATTGTTCCGCTTACAACAAGTGCTGCCAAAGCAATAGAACCTCCAAGCTGCTTGATATTGCGACTGAGACCACTTGCCAGTAACTCAAAAGCAGGAGCCTGCACCCTGCCAAGATTCCCTTCGGCAATACGCCGGAGAACACGCCGTGTGTCTCCGGGAGCATCCATTATAAGTCGCTCCATTTCTCGGGCTAGCTTTATTGTTTTTTCTTTAATCCGCTTTGGTGAAAAGTGCTGCTTAGTGAGGCGTGTTATTTCTTCACTAAAAGATTTCATATAATTATGTTCGGGAGCAAGTTGGCGTATTAAAGATTCCAGGATTACGAAAGTTCGGGTGAGCAATACAAATTCACCGGGATTGTGTACCCCGTTCTGGCTTCCGGCACGCATGAGTGAATCAAAAGCATCACCGATTGAAACAACCTTTTGATCACCACTGTGCATTTCATAAAGCACTGCCTTCATGTCCACTAAAAGAGCCGCATGATTTACATTTTCACTGGCCGCTGCCATTTCTAGGTAAGCTTCGGTTGCTGCCCTTGCATCCCCTTTTACTACCGCTTCCATCAGAAGTATTAACGATTCACGCATGGCTTCATCCAGCTCTCCCGTATTTCCAAAATCGAGCAGGGAGAGCCGTCCATCGGGCAATACAAAAACATTACCGGGATGCGGATCGGCATGAAATCTTCCTTCTTCAAAGATGGATTGCAGTGTAAGTTTTATAAGCGTATTCATTAAATCAGGCATGGCTTCCGAGTGTTTTTTAGCGTAGTGGTCTATGCGTTTGCCTTCAGAAAAATCCATTGTGAGAACGGTTCTGCCCGAACATTCTTTCATAACATCCGGTATCCAGAGTTCAGGAATATTGGCCAGTGCTTTTTTAAAAAGTATCATGGAACGGGCTTCCCGGTTGAAATCGGTTTCCCGGATGAGCGTAATTGCAAATTCCCGTACCACAACGGGGAGGTCGAATGCACGAATTTTTGGAAAGAGTTTTTCTCCCAATGATACCAGGTAAGTTAGTGCTGCAATATCCGTAGCTATAATTTCATTAAGCCCTGGCCGTTGCACTTTTACTGCAACTTTGAGTCCGTCGTGCAAGGTTGCCTCATGCACCTGGGCAATAGTGGCAGCGGCTATCGGCTTTTCGACAAACGATGAAAACAGTTTGGTTAATGAGCTGCCCAGTTCTGCTTTTACTGTTGACTTTACCACGCTAATACTCATAGCAGGCAACTCGTCGTGCAGCAACTCTAACTCTTTAATATAATCAGGCGGCAGCAGATCCCGCCGCATAGCAAGCACTTGTCCAAATTTAAGAAAGACCAGTCCCAGTTCTTCGAAGACTTCCCGTAACTCTTTTGGAGGAGGCAAATTTTTACTGCCAAACAAACTACGCAGGAACTTATGCCGTGCAAGCACACGCATTATTTGCATTAATCTCGGTGCCGCTTTCAGCAGGCTGATTTTTTTCGTGTCTTTGAGCATTGCTTGTCTTCTTTTTGTCAAACATTAGTATTAAATAAACTGCCCATATTGTAGATGCATTTTATTTTACTATATGCTTAATCTATTTTTAAAAGGCAAATTTTTTGTCGTGCTGATTATTTCCTTTTTCGGGACCAGCCAACCCTGCCTATCACTGCTATAACTATAACAAGTAATAGGAACCACCAACCCATGTGCATTCCCCAGTAGTAGTAATTTTCATTGTTGTCCATCATAGCTTTAATTTTTATTTTGTTTTAAATTTTTATTTCAGGAGGCTATTTATTATTTAACACCCCAATTTTATACAACTTACTAATTCAATAATCATTTAAATGAGTTACAGATTTCTTACATCTTCATCCCCTCCATCGGGTTAGCCCCTTGCTTAAAAATAAATTCACTTTTTAATAAATACGCTCCCCTGATAACTACAATATCGCCTGGTTTAAGTCCTGATTTAATTTGAATTCTATCTCCATCTTCCATACCAGTCTCAACCATTATGCTTTTAAAAGATCCTGCTCCTGTTTGTATCCAAACAGAAGCACCGGTAGCGGTTCGGAGTACGGCATCAGATGGTAAGGTTAATGTGTTTACCTCTTTTCCTTTGATGGTTACGTACGCTGCCATACCAGGTTTTAAC
>JANMZN010000389.1:0-14352 GCA_031383285.1 Segetibacter sp. | reverse complement strand
TACCTTATTTGGGATAAAAGTAGAACTTCCGACTCAATTGAACAATTGCAAACGCAATATACCAATGTTGATTCTGCACGCAATGAAATTCAGAATGAATATGATGTAGCTTTAGCAAGGCTGGATTCTGCAACTGGAAGTAATACTCAATTGCAAGGTGCGCTAGCTGAAAGGCAAGTAGAAATAGATGCACTAAAAAGTGAAATTTCAGGAATTACAAGGAAGAAGAATGCATCTGCGACTGACCTCAAAAAAGCAAAAGAGCTCATAGCGAAATTGAATGGCCGAATTGATGATATGTTTGCTGAGATTCAGCGTTTAAAAGGAGAAAATGAACAATTAACCACCACGAATACGCAGCTATCTACAGATAAACAACAATTGACAACTGAAAAAAGCCAGCTTCAGGAAAACCTAAACTCTACTGAGGCTGCTAAGAAAAACGTAGAAGATATTGCCTCTACCTTGCATGCCAGTAATATGAACATCACTACGCTTGATATAAAAGGAAGTGGCAAAGAAAAAGAAACAACTACAGCCAAAAGAGTAGATGTTTTAAGAATCGGATTTCAAATAGATGAAAATAGAGTGGCTCCTACAGGAACCAAAGAACTATTTGTAGCGGTAACCGGTCCAGATGGAAAAGCTGTAACTATGGCAAGCGGAAGTGGCACATTTGAAACAAGAGAAGACGGTACTAAAACCTATACCAATAAAATATTAGTCCCTTACGAGCAAGGCAAAAAGACACCTGTTAGTTTTGATTGGAAACAAGAAGGGAAATATCAATTGGGAACCTACAAAATTGAAGTTTACCACAATGGATTTAAAATTGGAGAAGGCTCAAAAACACTTAAGAAAGGTGGGTTATTTGGTTAGAAGCTTAACAAATATTATTAGTGAGGCTGTCTTGAAAAAGGCAGCCTTTTTTTTGTTCTAATTCATTGATTCAATGAAATATTGATCGAAATTGTAGCCCCTATTTCATTACCAATTTTGATTCTACTTCGTTTCCCTTTGACTGCTTATTTTTATAAGAAAGATTTTTGACTCCTGAAAACTTTTATAAAATTATTTTAGAAATAGAAAAACCGGGAAGTTTCGGGTGTCCTTATTAGATGCAAAAGAGGAAGTGAATGTGAGTATTAGCTAGTGAAGATGCAAAGCAATAGACCCTGAGACCATAGAGCGTTGCAATTCATAAAAACATCGGAAATAGCAAAGTTGAAGTCTCTTTGATACAGTGTAGGACAAAACGCACATTAAATGAAATAGACCAATAGAAAAAAATAGTTTTAGGTAAAGTAAATACGATCGCTGTAACATGGACTGAGAAGTTAGACATGTATAGTTACTTGTTGAAAAAAAAGTGATTTACTTGTTACAAGCCCACTAAAACCCCGCTCTTCGAGGTTCAGAATGATACTTCGATAAAAAGATAAATGCTGTACTCCTATCTGTGCCTTTGGAAAAAACACCTGCTCCGAAAAAAAAGTAGCCTAAACCATTTTATAATTTTTTAGAGAAAATCAGACATTTAAAATATACAATTGAAAACGCTGATTAGCATGTCTTCCCGACAAACAGGAAAAGTGTTTCAACGACAGGAGGTCAGAAACCTTCATTTATCTTGCGTACAAGTTCTCAATGTGGTATGGCCATAAACAACCATCCTTTTATTAAATAAGAACACTTAGTAATTATAGGAAATTTCTTTCAAATTGAAATAAAACTCATTGCTCTTTTAGCTAGTTATCATCTGCCCACATTGATTATACTTTGCCTTCACTAA
Organism: Segetibacter sp.; assembly: GCA_031383285.1. Lineage (GTDB taxonomy): Bacteria > Bacteroidota > Bacteroidia > Chitinophagales > Chitinophagaceae > Segetibacter. The sequence continues at coordinate 12,560 of JANMZN010000389.1, read as the reverse complement.
AAATCTTACAACTTTTCTCAAAAATTGTATAACACCTACTCAAATAATGAATACAAACTTTGCCTTATAGAATTTATCTATAAAATAATATTAATATCAAGTGAAAAATTACAAATCAAAAATTTTCTTAGCTACGCTTTTCATTGTTGCAATGATGGGATTACAATCTTGTGACGACAGCAAAACTGAAGACACAAAAGATGTAGCAGAGGAGCACAACAATGCAAAATTTGAAGATAACAAAAATGAAAAAGATGCACAATTTCTTGTAGATGCCGCAGTAATACACAGGCAAGAAATAAGCTTAGGAAAATTGGCCCAGCAAAAAGGTACTACCAACCATGTAAAAGAATTAGGAAAAATGATGGAAGTCGATCATACAAAAGCATTAGCCGAATTAACTACTGTAGCAAAAACCAAAAATATTTCATTGCCAACTGCTCAAACGGATAATGAACAAGATGCTTATAATAAGCTAAACCAAAAATCGGGAAATGATTTTGGAAAAGAATTTAGCAACATGATGGTAGACGGACATAAAAATGCAATTGCATTATTTGAAAAATCTTCTACCGATGGCTCCGACCTAGAAATAAAAGCATGGGCAGCTTCTTTACTTCCGGCCCTTCGTACACACCTAGACCATTCTTTAGTTTGTCAAAAAGAATGTTCTAAAATGTAAAATGCTTTAGATAAGAAAATCAAAATGAACTAAGGTTGAATAGAGGGGTGTAATACTAATAGTGATGATTTTGTGCGCACATTTTTGACAACAATTTTATCCATCACTTTATTTTAAAAATATAAAACTATTTGTAAAGAAAAGAAGTATATAATATGTATAAAAATTGATTTCACTATGAAAAATAAATCAATAGGATGGCGGATCATCTCTTTTGAAATGCCCTTCTAGTAAGGGTGTAGTAAAAAGTCTTTGTTATTTCAAACAGGTCTTTTCATTATTCAATAAAAAAAAATAAACATGCAAAAAGAAAACTTTGATCCACCTGTACAAGGGGAAAAAACAATAACCCAACATGGGTTACAACGAAGAAATTTACTAAAATTATTTGGAGGGTCTATGGCTGTTGTTACCGTTGCTGCAGCTTGTAACAAAAATGATGTAATAGAAGGTAAAGGAATTAATTTGGGAAGCGGCGATGTGGGCATTTTAAACTATGCCTATGCCTTAGAACAATTGGAAGCAGCATTCTATACACAAACTCGTATCACTCCTTACGCAGGCATTACATCATTGGAAAACACTTACCTTAATGACATAAAAGACCACGAAGTAATACATCGTGAATTTTTTAAGGCTGCTCTAGGTTCAAGCGCAATAGCTTCACTTGAATTTGATTTCAGTAGCATTGATTTCTCAAGCAGAACCAGCGTTTTGGCGACAGCCATGGCTTTTGAAGATTTAGGTGTAAGTGCATATAATGGAGCCGGAAAATTAATTACCGATCCTAATTACCTAACCTTAGCAGGAAAAATTGTTTCTGTAGAAGCTAGGCATGCTGCACTTATTCGTGATCTTATTATGAATGGAACATTTGCAGACTCTGTTGACTCAAACGGACTAGATACTGCCAAATCACCTATTGAGGTTTTGGCAATAGCCGGTACCTACATTAAAACAAAGCTTAACGCAAGCAATTTACCAACCTCTTAAAACCATATTTTATGAATTTTTCGAAAATAATGAACGAAATAGAAAAAGTGGATCCGGAAGTTTATGAAAGATTAGATACAAGAAGAAATATCATGAAGGGGTTTGCAAACATGTCAGGAAAACTAACAATGGCTGCAATTCCTTTGGCTTTATCTTCTGTATTTAGCAAAGCATATGGACAAACTTCAGCAGACATTAATGCTGTTTTAAATTTTGCCTTAACACTAGAATATTTGGAAGCTGAGTTTTATAGCAATGTTGTTGCTTCTCCAGTTTATGCTACTATACCCACTGCAGCACAGGGAGCTTTATCTAAAATTGCCAATGATGAGCGTAACCACGTTATATTTTTAAAAACAGTTTTAGGTTCTGCGGCTGTATCAAAACCAACATTTGATTTTACTGCGGGTAATGGTTCAGGTACAGGCCCATTTAGCGGCTACCAAGCTAGCTACGCAATACAGTTGGCAATGGCACAAACTTTTGAAGATACAGGTGTAAGAGCATATAAAGGGCAGGCAACAGCTTTGATGTCTAATAATGATGTACTAACTGCTGCTTTGAATATTCATTCTGTCGAAGGAAGACATGCTGCACACATTAGGCAAATGAGAAGGGCACTTGGTGCTTCGGGTGCAGTACCTTCTGGTATTGTTTTGAAGCCTTGGGTTACTCTAAAACAAAGTGGTATTGGTGCTCCATACGATGCTTATGTGCAAGCAAGTTACAATGGCGATGAAGCAACCACACAAGCAGGTGTAGATATTCTTACAGTAGGCGGAAGGTCATTTACTGGCGAAATAGCTTCCGAAGCATTTGATGAACCATTAACAAAGTCTGAAGTATTGGCTATCGTAAATCCTTTTATTGTATAAAGTATTTCTTTTTGTCTAAATAAAAACAATGAGCTTTAGGATCCCTAAGGCTCATTGTTTTATTGTGTGGATGCTTTGAGTAGCACAAGAAAAATTAACCTTCACAATTGCTATCAATGCAATTGTAAATTGCTTAATACACGTTTTTTTCCGGCTTTGGTCTTCTTTCAAAGCCTTGTGTGCCAGCCAGAGACCCTGCGTAACTGCTATCCTGAAAGTTTTTCAAAATGTATCGGAACTAAACCATCCATTTTATTCCCTCGATATTGCGAGTTGTTCCGCAAGGATAGAATGGCTACAAATTATCTAACAATAGCTTTTTTCTTAACAGCGCAGGGTCCCTTTCAATAGACCACACTCTGATAAAATGATTTTATTCAAATCCTCTAGACGCATCTTTAAAAAAATAACTTACCCACTAGAAAAATAGTACAACCCAAAATAAAATGCCCCCGGGAAACCGGGGGCATTTATATAACTCGAGAAAAATTAGAATATTACTTACTCTCTCCGCCTTCTCCCTCTTCTTGTTGCAATTTCTCCTTTATAGAAGCAAGCGCACTTAAATCACCAAGGGTAGCTTTCTCAACTTTAGTCTGTATACTTTTTACAGCTTTGGTTGTTTTTTCAGCTTCTACTCTTGCCTCTTTTCTAGCAGCATCTTTTTCTTCCTGGATAACTTGTTCCCAAAGGCGGGTGTGGCTTACAACAATGCGTTTATCATTACGGTCAAATTCAATAACCATAAATTGAGCATGCTCGTCTACACCAACACTTTTTCCATCTTCTTTAGCCAAATGACGAGCAGGTGCAAACCCTTCTAATCCATAAGGTAATTGAACAGTAGCACCTTTGTCATCTTTACGAGTAATAGTACCTTCATGAATAGTTCCAACTCCAAAAGTATCCTCTAATGCGTTCCAAGGATCTTCTTCCAGCTGCTTATGCCCCAACTGTAGTTTGCGGTTTTCTTTGTCAATACCCATGATGATAACATCAATGTACTCCCCTACTTTGGTATATTCTCCTGGGTGATTGTAGCGCTTCAACCAGCTTAGGTCGCTGATGTGTATCATTCCACCAATACCTGGCTCTAGTTCTACAAATACACCATAAGGGGTTATGTTCTTAACCAGTCCTTTGTGCTTGCTTGCTTCTGGGAATTTATTCTCAATAGCAGTCCAAGGATCGTCGGTCATTTGCTTAATTGAAAGGCTCATCTTTCGAGTGTCCTTATCAAGAGTTACAATCTTAGCTTCGTACTCATCTCCAAGTTTGAAGAATTCTTTCGCATTGATTGGTGTATTAGCCCATGTAATTTCGCTTACGTGAACCAAACCTTCAACTCCTGGCAATATTTCAAGGAAAGCACCGTAGTCTTCGATGTTTACTACTTTACCTTTTACCACTTCATTTTCTTTGATGGTTTCAGGCAGCACATCCCAAGGGTGAGGAGTAAGTTGCTTTAGACCAAGACTGATACGTTTTTTGTCGTCGTCGAAATCCAATACAACCACGTTTAATCTCTGATCTAATTTCAATACCTCTGTAGGGTGGTTGATCCGTCCCCAACTGATATCTGTGATGTACAACAAACCATCCAATCCTCCAAGGTCCATAAATGCACCAAAGTCAGTGATGTTTTTGATGGTTCCTTCCAATACTTGCCCTTTCTCAAGCTTAGACATAATCTCTGCTCTTTGAGCTTCTATGTCACTTTCGATAAGTGCTTTATGAGATACTACAGCATTTTTAATTGCCTCGTTGATCTTAACTACCTTAAATTCCATTGTTTTACCTACAAACTGATCATAATCAGTTACAGGCTTCACATCAATCTGACTACCTGGTAAGAATGTTTCCATACCAAATACATCCACAATAAGACCGCCTTTGGTTTTGCTGGTAACAAGTCCGGTAATAACTTCTCCGGTCTTATGCACATCAACAATACGTTCCCATGCACGGGACATTCTTGCAGATTTGCGGCTAAGGTGAAGGTGACCTGCTCTGTCTTCTTTTTCTACAACCATGACTTCCACTTCATCCCCAACCTGTAGGCCTGGGTTGTCGCGAAATTCATTGAGAGAAATTAGACCATCGCTTTTGAAACCGATGTTAATGACTGCATCTGTCTTTGTCAAGGCAACGATAGATCCAATAATGATCTCGCCGTCATTGATTTGTACAAAAGTGTTGTCGTACACCGAATCATACTTCTCCCTTTCAGCTTTGTTGTAGGTGCTTACATTGCGTTTGTCAATACTCCAATCAAAATCGTCATGTGGCGTTTCAACTCTTGGAGCTCTTACAACAACTACTGGTTGTTCAATTGGTTCCTCAGTTACTGCAACTTCTTCATTTACAGCAACAGTTTCAGCTACCACTTCGATAGCCTGCTCAGGTTCATTTGTTGTCGCTGTAGAAGTTTCAGTATCTGCAGTGGCAGTTACTTCAGCAGTCTCCTGTGCTTCAGCGTTTGGGTCTGCCTGGTCAGCAGACAGGTTAAGAATTTCGTTTTCAGCCATAAATTAATCCGGCGTGTTTTTTAAAACCGGGCTGCAAAAGTACAAAAAAGATATGAAAAACATCATTGATTTTGAGACAATATTAGTGCAGAAGTACATTGGCTAATTAATAAAAGAAATGCGACTGCTAATAGAATATCATAATAGTTTATAAAAATTTTCAAAAAGGAAGTATTTGTTTACTTGATCGCGTAATAATAAAAAAATACAATTTAAATATTTGTTATTTATAAAATAATGACATTAAATAAAAGTTCAACTTTGTAAGGCAATACAATCAAACATTGTTTACTTTGCTAATCTTAAAAAAGCACTTATGAAAAAATTCTTAATTGCATTGCTATTATTACCTACTTACAATGCTATATCTCAGAATATTGGAATTGGAACTTCTAATCCAACCGGTAAACTACATGTAGCAGGAACAGATGGAAGCTCTGATAATCTATCAATAATTGTAGAAAATCCTTCTGATACAGCATTGAGTAGCGTTAACCTAAAAAATGGCGTAGCAATGGCCGATTTTTCAAGATATGGAGGGACTTCAAATGTCACAGTCTTCGGAGTTTCTTCTGCTCACCTTGCTCGAATATTCAATAGTGGACCTATTTTGATTGCTGCATCTGGAAACAGCAAATTATATTTTGGAACCAACGATCAAATAAGAATGCGCTTTGATGAAAATGGACTTGGCGCAATCAATGCGCCTATTTCTCCAACGGCCCAAATAAATATTGCTTCCAACCTAAAGGATGCGATTTACATAATCAACAATTCATTTGGAACCAACTTATCCTTTGGTTTAAATGCTAGAATTTATAGTGAATTAGGCGCAGCTGTGGTAGGTTCGGCACGGCCCGGTAATGAATTTACTTCTGCCTTCGAAACTGGCAGTTATGGCATAATTGGCCTCGCAGGAAATACTGGCATAGGTGGAGGCTTTTTTACTGTAAAAGGAAATGCATTACGTACATCCTCAGATTCTGGACTCGCTTTACATAGTTCAGGAAAACTACGAATGCAAGGAATAAATGAAGGTGAGGGTAAAGTACTAACAAGTGATACTGTTGGCAATGCCACCTGGAAATCACTTCCAGTCAACCCCATCAAATCGGTCTTTATTCATACAGCGTCCGCAGGAAACATTACTGCAAATAAAACGACATTAACTTATGACTCCCCTTTGGCTACAGATATTTTAATAGTAACCCCAAATTTGAACCCTAATGGTCCAAGCATTTATAACAACACTCCTATTGGAGTTTCATGGACGGGCTCAAATTGGGTGATATTTAACCAGACTACTACAAAAAACATATCAGTAGGTGCGTCCTTTAATGTAATGGTAATGAAACCCCAATGATGAGGTGATTAAGAAATATTTTTGTCGTTATCCTAGCCGGCATTCGATTTGTTTTATATGTTAAAAAATATATTACTATCTAATAGATTGTATAAATAATTCCATTTTATGCCCAATTGCAAATGATTTGCTTCTTAGCCAACGTAAAGCTAAAAAACGGTGAAGGAAATAGTTATGGGAGTAGTAATGTAATTTATCATTTCAATAGATAACTCTTCCAATATATTATTTCAAAATCCGGAGATTTTCGATTACAATTGATTGAATAATTAATGTCTATAAAAAGAGGATTATTCATAGAACGCTTTTAATAATCCCTTGTTGCTTTTTTATGAAATATAGCTTTTTGTTTTCAATATAATCTGGCTTGAAATTGGTTGGCTTTAGTCTTACTGGTTCTAGATTAAACTGATTGAACAAAGCGAAATCTTTATCGTAAAGGTTGTTGATTAAGTTGGCTCGATGCTTTATCAACAATTTTGTAAAATGATACAACGTTTCATATCCTTTAAAAACCATGTCACTAGGTCTGCAAAAGTATTTTTCTTTATAAATTTCATTAAGGTGAGTATTAAGTCCCGGATTTTGGTTTGAATAAACAAATGGCGTTGAATATATCAAAGTCACATTTTTACAATCCCGCTTATCCATACTTTTTACTCCATCCCAAGTGGGCATACCAATGGCTGTTGTATTATACAACTCATTATTCGACAGTTCCTTTACAACTTTTAGCCCAAAACTTTCTGATGGAGACGCTACAAATACAACATTTTCATTTGTAGAATCCATATTAGATTCAATGTTTGAAAACTCAAATGAAGAGTCATTCACATCAACCCATTTAATGTTAATTGGTATAGTTGCAGATTTATTTTGTGCATTTATGAAAGTTTTTATATAGTCCTCAGTTGCCCCTTTTTTACTAATGGCAATAATGTTGTCTATACTATAATATTTTTGCATATATTTATAAATTCCTTGAAGATGGGATTGAAAAGAAGAATTCAACAATACAAAAAAGGGATTCTCTGTTACTCCAACGATGTTTGGGTAAGTAGCAGAGATAATCGGGACATTCATATTTTGTCCAAACGTCGAAAATGATTTCAACTCATTTGTATTGGTAATAGCAACAATAACCATCTGGACACTTTTCAATTCCGAACTTTCTAACAGTTGATCAAGTGATTGACCTATTTTTTTGGTATCATAGATTGAAATTTCTGCTTTTATTCCTTCTTGTTCTAAACTATCGATTGCAAGCATTACACCGTTATAAAATTCAAGGCCTGGCATTAAGTACTTGGGCAAACTATTATTATCATCATAAGAATATTGTCCACCTTTAAAAACCTCTCCGACGTGCATTGGAATAAATACTGCAACTTTTACGGGCTTGGATGAATCAGATTGCGAAGATCCGACAACTCCAATAGCCATGAAAAACAATATGCTGTAAATCCTTGTCATTAATTTATTGATTTGCCTTTGATAAACAAATTTAGTGCCTATTCCCATTCAATTGTTGCCGGAGGCTTAGAACTTATATCATAGACTACCCTATTTATCCCCCGAACATTGTTTATAATTTCGTTTGAAATGTGCGCCAAGAACTCATAAGGCAAATGAGCCCAATCTGCCGTCATACCATCTACCGAAGTTACAGCCCTGAGGGCAAGGGTAAATTCATAAGTCCGCTCATCTCCCATTACCCCAACGCTTTTTATGGGCAGCAAGATAGATCCGGCCTGCCAAATACTACTGTACAATTTATGTTCTTTTAATCCACGAACATATATATCGTCAGCCTCTTGCAAAAGCCTAACTTTCTCTTCGGTTACTTCTCCAAGAATGCGTATTGCCAACCCTGGCCCAGGAAAAGGATGGCGAAAAATCTGATCATGTGGGATTCCTAATTCAAGACCAACTTTCCTTACCTCATCCTTAAATAGGTATCTCAATGGCTCAACTAATTTCAAATGCATTTTTTCCGGCAATCCCCCTACATTATGGTGCGATTTGATTGTTGCCGATGGACCATGTACACTAATACTTTCAATAACATCAGGATAAATAGTGCCTTGGCCTAGAAAAGAAATACCTGTTAATGCTAAAGCTTCCTTTTGAAAAACATCTATAAAAAGCCCACCAATAACCTTTCTTTTTTCTTCCGGATCGTTCTTCCCTTTTAAATGGTCATAAAAAAGGTTTTTGCAATCAACGCCTTTTACATTTAGCCCAATACTTTTATACGTTTCAAGTACCTGATTAAATTCATTTTTTCGAAGTACACCGTTGTCTACAAAAATACCATGCAGCCTATCTCCTATTGCACGGCTGATAAGGGTTGCAGCTACTGTACTATCAACGCCTCCGCTAAGCGCCATAATAACCTGACCATCGCCAATTTGTTCTTTGATTTGTTCAATAGTTTCATGAACAAAAGCGTTTGGTGTCCAATCTTGCTTGCAGCCGCAAATATTTACAAGAAAATTATAAATAATTTTTTTTCCTTCAGTTGAATGGTAAACTTCCGGGTGAAACTGGAGTGCATGAAAAGGAAAGCCATTTGTTTCTTTTTTTCTAAATGCCGCTACAGGAATTGAAACTGTGGTTGCCAGAATTTCGAATTTCTCAGGTAGCGATAAAATAGAATCACCATGACTCATCCATACTTGTGAATGCGATGATATTCCCTTCAAAAGCGAATCATCAGGCTGCTGAACTTGCAACTGGGCCCTTCCATACTCCCGCTTATTGCTTTTCTCAACTATTCCACCAAATTGTTTAGCAGCAAGTTGTGCCCCGTAACAAATGCCTAGTACTGGCAATTTTGAATTAATGTCCAAAATGTCAACGTTTGGAGCATTCTCATCATTAACAGAAAAAGGCGAACCGCTTAGAATAACTCCTTTTACGGTTTCATCTAACTGTAAGTTTTTATGGAAAGGTTGAATTTCGCAATAAACATTGGCCTCTCTCACTACCCTGGCTATCAACTGCGTATATTGGCTTCCAAAATCTAGAATTATTATTTTCTCGCTCATAAAAAAAAATTGGGCAACTGATTAATCAATTGTGGGGCAAATATAATTTTTAAAACTGTTTATCACTTTTTAACAATCAGAAGTTAACTTGCAGCAACTCAAATATTTTATATACCCCCATAAAATTTAAACGCTATGAAATCTCTTTTTTGCTTAACCATTATTTTACTATCTCTAAATGCTTGTGTTTTTAATTGGAAAAGAGTAAAAGGAAATGGAAAAATGACACTTGAAAACCGGAATATAAATGCTTCGCCAAAAATTAAATTAGCAGGTGGGATAGACATTATTCTTACACCTGGCACTTCAGGCATTAGAGTGGAAGCTGATGAAAACATTATCCCTTATATAGTTACCAAAATCGAAGACGGCTGGCTCGTTGTAAAAACAAAGGATAATGCAAATTTGAGTTCAGACAATTCAATAAAAGTTTATGTATCAACTCAAGACATCAAGCAATTGAATATAATGGGTAGTGGAAGTATTATTGGTGAAGAAAAGTTTAATGTAGAGAATAATATTGACGTAGAGATTGCAGGAAGTGGTTCGATAAATCTTTTTGTTCATTCACCTTCACTGAAAGCAGAAATTATGGGAAGTGGAAATATTGAATTGAAAGGAGAAACTAGGGACGTAAATATTGAAATTGCAGGAAGTGGTAGTTTTAATGGCATGGAATTAAAAGCAGAAAATGCAAAAGTTGAAATAAACGGTTCAGGAGATGCAAATGTATATGCTGAACTAAACCTAGATGCTTCGATAGCAGGTAGTGGAGATGTGAAATATAAAGGAAATGCTGCGGTGAAAAAACACATTGCTGGTAGTGGTTCAGTAATTCAGGTTAATTAAATAAAATGGTATAAAATTCAATAAAATAAGCGTATTTCACTTTGAAATTTGATTGAAGAGTAAATGAACAAAGAGCAATATAGAATACTTTTAGCTGAAGATGAACCAAAGTTAGGTCTAGTGATTCAAGAAGAATTAACGAGACAAGGTTATTTAACAGATCTTGCATTCGATGGTCAAATTGCAGAACAATTATTTTTTCAGCACGATTATTCATTGGTACTATTAGATGTAAATCTTCCGTTTAAAAATGGGTTCACGTTATGTAAAGATTTTAGGGAGCTTAAGAAAAACGTTCCTATAATCATGCTTACGGCTTTGGGAGAGATATCTGACAAAATGGACGCCTTTAACCTTGGAGCCGATGACTACATTGTCAAACCCTTTCACTTTACTGAATTATTTGCAAGAATTAAAGTCTTTTTAAAAAGGACCGAAAGACACTTAGAACAAATTGAAAAAATTTCAATTGCGGATCTTGAGATTAATTTGTTGACTAAGGAAGTTAATAGAGCCGGTAATCGAATTAATTTAACTGCTAAAGAATTTTCTTTACTTGCATTATTAGTAGCATCCAAAGGGAAAGTAATCTCCAAGCAAGAAATACTTGAAAAAGTTTGGGGACATAATTTTGACACCGGCACCAATACCATCGAAGTTTATATTAGTTTCTTAAGAAACAAAATTGATAAGCCATTTAGCGTCAAACTAATTCATACAAAACCTAGTTTTGGTTATTTAGTGAATGAATTGTAATCAGTATGACATTAAAATTAAGATTAGCATTACTATTTAGCATTTCTGTTTTTTTTATTCTCACTATATCAGCTCTTTCTATCTACTATTTCAATGAAAATTTTAGAAAAGAAGAGTACAACAAACGCTTGGTTTTAGAAGCAAATGAAAGCAATAGAACATTTATTGGTGATACAGACTTGAGTAAAAAAACCATTGCAGCGTTAAATGAAAATGCATTAAACTCTCTTGTAAAGGAAAATATCATTATCATAGACACCCAATTCAACTCCATTTACAAAAGCCCTGGTTCAACACTTCCTTTTATCTCAATGGAATTGTTTGCTAAAGCACGAAAAGAGAAAATTTTTTCATTGCCGCAAGATATGAATGAACACGAAGGTGTTATACTGTATGAGCATGATATAAAACCCCACTATTTAATTGTAACGGCATTAGACTTATTTGGATACAGTAAAGGTAACAACCTCAAAATATTACTTATTGCATCTGCTATTTCAGGTATTTTTCTTTCAGGGTTTTTAGCTTTTATTTATGTTACCCAAGCCTTAAAACCACTCGAAAATTTAAGGATGCAAATTGAAAACATAACAGAAGCAAATCTTGAAGAAAGAGTGGTAGTAAAGGGGCAAAATGAACTGACTCAAATTGGTCAACAATTCAATGCAATGCTTGATCGGCTTGAAAATGCCTTTGAACACCGTAAGAACTTTGTTCAACACGCTTCACATGAACTCAGAACGCCTTTGGCGATCATGCTTTCGCAAACAGAGGCTGCTTTAAACAGACCAATGACTCTGCAATCTTACCGTTTGGTTCTCGAATCGTTGCAAGATGATCAGCAAGACTTAATTGAACTTATAAATTCCCTTTTAACGCTCTCAAGATATGAGCAATTGCACGAAATAAAAGAATTAGCCCCTGTAAGAATTGACGATGTATTATTTCAGTGCATAGACTTTGTAAACCAGGTTTGGAAAGAAGCAATCATTATTGTTGACTTTAAAGAAATGCCAGAAAATGAAAGCCTCCTAGTTATGCAAGGAAATGAAACATTAATAAAATCAGCATTACAAAACCTAATTAAAAATGCAATTCAATATTCCGATAATCAAAAAGTAAAAATCGTAATTTCAGTTTACCAAGATAGTATTCAATTACTATTTGAGAACCAAGGCAAAACACTATCGAAAGAAGAGCAACTTAAATTATTTATTCCTTTTTTTAGAGGAGAAAACTCAATACATAAAAAGGGTTATGGACTTGGACTATCAATAGTAGAAACAATCATTAAACTCCACAGCGGCACCATTACTTATAATTCAATTGGCAACAACATCAACCTATTTTCACTTTATCTTCCCAGAAATTAAGTGTTGGCAAAACAGCAAAAAACTAATCTGTTATAACCACCTCTGTTTTCTCATCTTTCTGTTTCCACAATACTTTCACTTTTTGACTTAT
>JANMZN010000345.1:0-12772 GCA_031383285.1 Segetibacter sp. | reverse complement strand
TGTACCCTCCGTAGGATCATAAAAACGCATCAGGAGGCTTATCAGTGTTGACTTTCCTGCACCTGTTGAACCCATTATGCCTACACGATCTCCCGCATTAATCTGGAAAGAAATATTCTCCAATACCTTTTTGCCTTCGGGGTATGCAAATGATACTTCATCAAATTGAAAAGATCCTTTGGCTCTGGATAAGTGTATGGCAAATGGATTTTCTTTTACTTCCCGATCTTCGTCCAAAACAGAAAAAGCCCGATCAATACCGGCAACAGATGATTGAATATCATTTGAGTTTTTCACAATGCTTTGCAAGGGACCGAATATCTGGCTCAAGTATGCTATGATCAATATTAAATCCCCCAATGTCATTTGACCCGACTTAACAAAAGTTGCCCCCACATACATAAACAGTGCTGTTCCCACTGCCAATAACATTCCTACTACAAAGGAAAAAGCAGCTGCAGTACCCGCAAGCTTAATATTTCCCTTTACTGCTTCATTTGATTTATCAAAAAAACGGTCGTTTTCATTCTGTTCCTGCCCGAAAGCTTTTACTATTCTTAATGATGAAAGTACTTCATGCATCACAGACATAGCAATGCTTTCAGCATCTTTCACTTTATACCAGTCTTGAATAAGCTTTTTATTGGAAGCTTTACTTAAAAAGTATAAAGGTGGTAACAAGCATAAAGAAATTGCTGCAAATTGCCAGTTAATGGCAAACATTACAACCAGCATAGCAAACAGGGTAAAGAATGATGAAATTAATGGGGGTAGCTGAACTAATAATAATGATCTGATGTTCATGGCATCCCATTGGATACGAAAAATGGAATCCGATGTTCCTTTTGTATCATGGTAGGAAAGTGATAATCGTTGGATATGGTCGAATAGAATAATTCTGAAATTGAGAACTATTTTTTCGCCTACAGAAGTGGACATGAGCCAGGTAATGAATATATTGATGTTTTCAAGTAATGCTGTAACGACAACAAGTAAAGAAGATACAATTGCTACTGTAGTAAAATTAAAATCAAATCCAGCGGGAAAGAACATCGCTATAAAACCGGGCATTCTCTGTGAACCAAAACCGCTATCTATAAGAAGCTTTAGAGCATAAGGCTTCAATAATGCAATTGGAGTCGCTAAAATATTTAGAAAAAATAATAGTGTAATCTTTGGCCAGAAAGGTTTGTTATATGCGGCAATTCTTCTAATAAGTTCTCTTGTAGAATAATGCCTTTTGTTTAACTCTTTGCTCATCACAATTTACTTTTCTTTACATCCAGTTTAAATAACTACTTTGAAACTTCACCCTGAGAAAAAAATTCATGAGGTGTTATCAAATCATCCACCTCATCTTCATTGTTGGAATAAATAATATTCAATGTTGTTTCTTTATCCGATTTTATTGAAAATGTTTGAAAGCTTTGATGAAGACAAGCAACCAATGTAACCGAGTCTTGGATAAATTGCATTGCAAGTGCAAGAACTATTATGCCGATAGCAGTCATCACAACCCATTGTGAATATGCTGCTGCCGCAATAGCGATAGCTGACAAAGTAAAAATCATGAGCATACCCGGAATGGAATAGGTTAGGTTATACCTGAACTTCACATACTGCTTATTGGCACCATGCTCTTCAACAGTAATAATTCCTTTAGTTTGTGCAAACAAACCAGTTGCTGCTTTTATATCCCAGTTGTCAAAAACTCCACCACGTTTCACACGCACCTTCATATTAATCAGCGCTTGTTCTACCTCTTCCAGCCATGTATCTGTAGCTTTCCACGCTGCTTCATTCCAATAGAATAAAGTACATGAAGTAACCAGTTTTATTTTTTTTATATCAGTTTTTATTCTCCAATTTCTCCATGGCGTTAATCCATTTTGTATTCTGCCTGTTAACCTTGCAATCGGTTGAATAATGTGTAATAAAATAATAAGTGCTTTGTATTTCCATTTTTTCTTTTTAGATAAACCTGAATTTATTGATGCGCTCATGATTGCCTGAATAATAATAATAGAAATGGAAGCTGCAAATACAACCCACATTAATAGTAGTGGCTGCCACAAAAATCCAAGGCAACCTAAAAAAGCAAACAACAGGCAAAAGATGTACCATTCGGGCATTAAAGGGATGGAATGCAAAAATCCATTGGCGGGCTGATATACTGATTGAAACAAAGCACTACCCCATGAGCCGTGGAATACTTTTTCTTTATTAAATTTGATGGGTTTGGTAACCCCATTTCCATAAATCTTTCCTTCCCATGAAAGGTGCCCGAAGCCATTATATTTTTCAGGCCACTTAGCTTCCAATAAAGCTTCTGCTTTCCCATAGCCTTTTTGCTGTTTCCAATAAGCTTTTAACGAATTTCTTCTATGATGCCAAACAAGGGCCGATGGATGATAACCAATTGTATAACCGGCTTCCTGAATACGCCAACAAACATCCACATCATCACCTGCAGCACGGTACATAGGGTCAAAACCGCCAATTTTCATAAGCACATCTCTGCGTACTGATAAATTGCAACCCGGCACATGCTCTGCTATTTCATCAGTCTTCAATACGTGAACAGGTCCACCAGGCGCATTGGCAATACAGAAAGCAATAGATCCATCTTCCGGAGGAATAATATTTGGACCACCCATTGCCCCATGATTGGTATTTATATAAGCATAAGCTAAGTAATGCAGCCAGTGGGAATCGGGATATGCATCATCATCTATATAGGCTATAATTTCTCCCTTGGCTTTTGCCATTCCAACATTTCTTGCACTACTTAATCCGTTGTTTTTTGTAGATATTAATTTGTAAGGATACTGTCTTACAATCTCTGCTGTATTATCAGTAGAGCCATCGTTCACTACAATAACTTCAAAGTTGGGGTACCGTAATTTTCTCAACCCTTCCATTGTATCTTTTATGGTTGCAGACCCATTGAGTGTACATACAATAACAGAGATAAATGGTAAAATTTGTTCATTGGAGAAAGGAACACTTCGCAAAGCAGCTGCAACTGAATATAAAGCGGCTTTGGGTTTTCTTTCTCTGTTCACCAAACCAAAATCCCAATCCTCAATTTCAAATCCCCCTCTCCACCACTCATCCGTCCATGAAAAAACAAACATGCCGGCACAGCCCTTTCCAAATACTGTTTTAATCTGCCAGTCCATGACACTAGCCTGCTTCAATTCTCCATTACGCATACTATCAAGGCCAATTTCCGCTAGTACCAGTGGGCGGTCTCCCGATAGATTATGTAAACGTGAAATGTAGGCACTTAGTTTTTCAGGCGTTTCAAGATAAACGTTGAAACAATCAAAGTCAAGAAAAGAAAGATTGAGATACTCTGTGGTGGGGTAGTTTACATAAGTAACCAATCCCAACGGATCAACTTGTTTTACAACTTTATATACCTGCCTAAGAAACTTCTCAATTCTTTCTTTTCCATACCATCTTACAATTGGAGCAGGAATTTCATTGCCGATTGTATAACACAAAACCGCAGGATGGTTTGTACACAATTCAACACCCTGCTTTATCCTGTAGATAATATCTTTTTGAAGCGATTTTGTATCAAGAAAAGTGATGTGTTGTTCCCAGGGAATGCCAACCATCACTTTAAGATTATACTTGTGGGCTACATCCAGTAACCAAATGGGAGGTACGGTATATGTTCGGACCGAATTGATGCCATTAGTTGACATCAAAAAAAAATCTTTCTCTACGATGTGGCGTGGAGGAAATTGAATATTATCTTCATTTGGCGCAAATGTTCCGTATGTTACTCCTTTAATGAAGAACTTCTCTTTGCCCTGGTAAAAAAATTTACCTTTAATAATTAATCTGTTTTCCATCCCGATGTTGATTTATATGGATAATTTTAATACATTCTGATGTAAATGGCAACAAATCGTTTAAACAGAAAATTGGATGAATAACCTTAAAAATAATATTTTATTTTAAATTGACGAAGTAATGTCCCTATAAAGTTGCTTAATAGTAATTTTACTTATCAGATTCAACATTTAAATAAATACAATTATGCTTTTCCACCTCCATCCCGATAATCCTCCGCTGCGACTCATTAAGCAGGTAGTGGAATGTTTGATGGATGGAGGCATCATCATTTATCCAACGGATACCATTTACGGTCTGGGGTGCGATATTTATCAGAAGAAAGGAATAGAGCGAATATGCCGTATAAAAAATATTGACCCATCCAAAGCACAGTTGAGTTTTGTGTGTAGTGATTTGAGTGACTTAAGTAAATACACCAAAAGCATTTCTACTCCACTTTACCGACTACTTAAAAATAATTTGCCAGGACCTTACACTTTCATACTTCCAGCCAGCAAAGAAGTGCCTAAAATTTTGCACGGAAAAAAGAGCACAATAGGTTTGAGAATTCCTGATAATATTATTGCTAATACTATTGTAAAACAACTTGGTCATCCGCTCATTAGTGCTTCACTACCTGGGGAAATGGTAGAGGAATATACGGATCCAGAACTCATTTATGAAAACTTTGGAAACCTGGTAGATATCGTAATTGACGGTGGACCCGGTGGAATGATACCATCGACGATTATTGATTGTACGCAAGATCCTTATACGGTTATTAGGTATGGGCTGGGGGAATGGACTGAAGTAGAATCCTAAAAAAAAGCCCCGGAAATTCCGAGGCTGTTACTTTATGGCTGATCTGTTGGCGGAGTACTACCTTGATCGGGTGGCTTCTGCTGCGGAGGTCTTTGTTGATTTCTCTGTGGTGGTCTTCTGTCTCCACCATTTTGCTGCGGAGGTCTTTGTTTATTTCCCTGGTTTTGTTGTGGTGGTCTATTTGATTGACCTTGGTTAGGATTCCCTTGATTTGGTCCCCTTTGTTGATTAGGATTTTGCTGAGGTCTATTTTGCTGATTGTCTCCAGGTTGTCTAGGTGCATTCCTTTGTTGATTAGGATTTTGTCCAGGCCTTGGCTGACCTTGTTGCGGAGGTCCATTTCTCTGCTGGTTTTGCTGAGGTGGCCTATTTTGTTGATTGCCTTGGTTTGGTTGTCCTTGTCTAGATTGATTGTCTCTTCTTTCGCCGCCTCTTTGTTGGCTTTGCTCCTTGTCTTTTCTTTTCTTGCTGTTTCTTTCGAGACTTCGTAGGCTAATTTGTCCGACTACATCTACAAATTCAGGTTCAATTTCTTTTGATTTTAATGTGGTTAGTTCTACTGGTTCCAACTCATCAGGCTTCAATCCCTTGGCATTCATTTGTTGAATTTCTTTAACCCTTGCAATCGTTAAGGGGTAATGCTTATTGCTATCAGGGGTTGTGTACCACATCAAATTCTTAAAAATATCCTTTTTTACAAGGTATGCAGGACACCGCGTTATTTGAATGACATCTGCATTGTCAGGAAAATGCTGAAGTGCATCAAGGTAAGTGTCAAGTTCATAGTTTAGGCAGCATTTAAGTCTGCCACATTGGCCACTCAACTTAGTTTGGTTGATGGACAAATTTTGGTATCGTGCTGCAGTTGTATTTACACTTTTAAAATCGGTAAGCCAGGTTGCGCAGCACAATTCTCTTCCACAGCTACCTATGCCCCCAACTTTTCCTGCTTCTTGCCGGGCACCAATCTGTCGCATCTCTACCTTTACTTTAAAGTCTCCGGCAAACATTTTTATTAGTTCTCTAAAGTCAACCCGATCATCCGCAGTGTAATAAAAAGTTGCTTTTTTGCCATCTCCTTGTATTTCTACTTCAGCTATTTTCATATCAAGTTTTAGTGTCCTTGACATTGCACGGCTTCTGACCAAAGCTTCTTTTTCTCTGTCTTTGTGCTCTCTCCACTTTTGAATATCCGATTCGCTACTTCTTCTTAAAATTCTTTTTATTTCAGAACTAAACTCATCTACTCCTTTTTTCTTCATCTGTACCCGAACCAATTCACCAGAAAGACTCACTTCACCTACATCATAACCGCTCACACCTTCTACAGTTATCAATTCACCTTTTTCAAAGTATTGTGAGGTTCCGTTTTTGTAAAATTCTTTACGGCTTCCCTGGTTAAAGCTGACTTCTACAATTTTGCAGGTGCTTTCAGGATCGCTAAAAGGAAGGTTCATGAGCCAGTCATGTACGTTCATACGATTGCAACCACCTGTACTGCATCCTCCATTACTTTTGCAACCACCCGGCTTTCCACCTGTGGCAGTACCACAACTTCCACATCCCATATTTTTGTGCAATAATAAAATGAAATAATATGCTGAGAGAGAGAGGATAGGAAGGCAAAATGCAATCGAAAATTCGTTACTTTTTCGTACACATATATATAAAGTAAGCTGATTTTATTCCTTATTATCACCTATTTAAAAGGAAATTATCGAAAAATCAACATTATTTATTTTATCAAAACCCTATTTTACTTGCACACATTGCCAGCTACACTAATTCTCTCGTTTAGTAACGTTGTATGGTCAGATTGTTTAAACCACTTCAACTTTACGCGAATCAAAAATAAGGATTTAAAGATAATATCTGAACTTTTGGTTGTTAGACAATAATGAATCATGTCTTAAAACTTCAATTAGCGATTTTTTACAATTAAATAAGACATCAATTTTATTGTGAAATTCGAATTATTAAATATTTACAATGTATTATGATAGTGCATCTAAATTTCTTGAATCCTTATAAGAAAGGCAGCTAGACTAACAAAAGCCTCAGTTTCTGTTCTGAAAATCATTAATTGCTACTTCAGCATAAATAAGCAATAGTAAATGATTGTAATTTAGCTAAAGCAATTTGATTTCAATTAATGAAGACAATAACTTCCTTTATAGTAAAATCTGTAATTAAGCCCATTTTGAAGGGGTATAGTCAACGGAAATCTATTTTTATAATACATCACCCTCCTTATTCAAGTATCCGAAGCTTGGCATAATTTAGCATGATCTTTTTTTCACCATTCTGATCAAACTGTATGGTAGCTATTGGATTATGTGCTGATCCTTCTACTTTAAGCACATCGCCAAAACCAAACTTTTGATGCTCAACCTTTTGACCTTCCTGCAATTCGGTAGTATCACTTGCTACAAAGTCGGGACTGGGTTTATGTTCCACTACTTTGGGCGTAGAAGTTGGAGGCATATAAGCCGGCTTAGCTTCTGAACGACCAGGAGGTGGACCATATTTGTCTGCTGCTTTTTGAGCATTGTTTTTCCAGCCGCCGCCATTCATTCTTGCAAAAGCAGAACCTCCACTGCCAAAAGTGCTATTCTCCTGATTGCGTGCACCGCCTCCAGCATAACTTTTGTCAACATATTCCGACGGCATTTCTTCTATAAATCTGCTGGGTTCGTTTTGCACTATTTGCCCATATCTATACCTTGTAGTGGCGTAGGTTAGCCATAAGTTTTTCTTTGCCCTGGTAACTGCTACATAAAATAATCTTCTTTCTTCTTCCAACTCTTCCCTTGTATTTATCGCCATAGCACTTGGGAAAAGGGTCTCTTCAATTCCTCCAACAAATACACAAGCAAACTCAAGTCCTTTGGCAGCATGAATGGTCATCAGTTTTACCACATCGTTGTTTCCTTTGTCATCGTCTGCATCAGTAAGTAGTGTAATCTGTTGAAGATAAGTTCCCAAACCGGCTACATTCTCCGTTTCTGCTGAGGCCCCTTCTATTACAACACCCTCTTCATCTATTTGAGCCCTGTTTTGTTTGTCATCCACCCACTCCTTTATTGAGTTTAAAAGTTCCTGAATGTTTTCGTATCTGGCAAGACCTTCTGTTGTTTTATCATTAAACAATTCTTTTATCAGATTGGTATGTTGACCTACCTGTGTTGCTACCTCCCAGGCATTCTTAGTTTTCAGTAAACTCTGGAAGTATTTGATCATCGTTACAAAATTGTTGATCGCCTCTAATGTTCCAGACTTAAATCCAAATTCACTAGCTCGGGTTAAAACTTCCCAAAAGCTGAGGTTTTGTTCATTTGCTATAACGATCGCTTTTTCAACAGTGGTTTTTCCTATGCCCCTGATTGGATAATTGATGATGCGTTTAAGCGCTTCTTCATCTCTGGTGTTAGCGATGATCCTAAGATAACCGATGATATCTTTGATTTCTTTTCGTTGGTAAAAGCTTTGTCCTCCATATATGCGGTAGGGGATGCCCATACGCCTGAGACTTTCTTCAAAAGACCGGCTTTGGGCATTGGTTCTATAAAGAATAGCAAAGTCGCGGTTGTAAAAATGATTTCTAAGCTTTTGTTCCTGAATGGTGTCTGATACAAATTTTCCTTCGTCATTGTCCGTCATGGTACGTACCAGTTTTATCTTTTCTCCTTCCTGGTTTTGTGTCCATAAGTTTTTAGGAATTTGACCAATGTTGTTTTTTATTACCTGGTTGGCTACGTTTAATATGTTTTTGGTGCTGCGGTAGTTCTCTTCCAGCTTCACCACTTTTACATCATCATAATCTTTTTGAAACTGTAAAATATTTTCGATAGTAGCACCTCTGAAACTATAAATGCTTTGTGCATCATCGCCCACAACACCAATGTTTTCATGCACTGCTGCCAACAATTTAATGATCTGGTATTGCACTGCATTGGTATCTTGGTACTCATCTATCATTACGTACTTAAACTTGTGCTGATACTTATACAAAACTTCTGGAAAATCCCTCAGCAACTCAAACATTTTGAAAAGTAAATCATCATAATCCATCGCGCCATTTTTGAAGCATCGGGCACTATAAGCCTGATAGATTTGGCCAATCATAGGTCGGTTGGCTCTTGCGTCTTCTTGTTGCAAGTAGTTGTCAAGTTGATATTCTGAAGCACTTATCAATGCATTTTTGGCTGCAGATATTCTGTTGTGGACTACATTGGGCTTGTAATGCTTGTCGTCAAGGTTTAATTCATTTACAACTGCTTTTATTACACTGCGGCTATCATCGGTATCATAAATGGTAAAGTTGTTTGGAAAACCGATTTTTGAAGCTTCGGCCCTTAATATTCTGGCAAATACACTATGAAAGGTGCCTATATAAAGGTTTCTCGCTTCGGTATTGCCGAGTATTTTTTCTACCCGCTCCTTCATTTCTGCCGCGGCCTTGTTGGTAAATGTAAGCGCAAGAATGTTGAAAGAATCAACCTTGTGTACGCTCATCAAATGGGCTATCCGGGTGGTCAATACTTTTGTTTTACCACTTCCAGCACCAGCCACTATCATAATGGGTCCGTCTTTGTGCGTAACTGCTTCTCGCTGCTGCTCGTTTAATTCCTCTAAATAATCAACCATTCCACAAAGTTACATGCTAAGTATTGGATGTCGAAGAACCAACTCGAACTGTTAGCAAATTCTTGTGGAAAACAAAATTAAAGCCTTGTATATCCTAATATATTGGGGTTGTTGAAAATAATAACAAACATAATGCAATTCTCCACATTGAGAGATATGCTAATATATCTACAGACCTTTAATAAATAAAAATCTGATTGTATGAAAAAAGTAAACAGTTGGATAGAGTCTTTAGTAGAAAGTGAATCCAAAACAAAGCAACGTTATTCAATCTTGATTCTAATGTTGATTGTAATAATTGTTGGTGCTGGTAGTTTGTACATGCTTGTAAATACCCCTTCTTAAAAGTTGGACTTCACAATACTTTTTTCACCTAAAAAAGTAACCACCTGTTACTTTGAATATTCTTTCAATGCTTCCTTTTCTTTCTTAGACAAGCTTTCGATACCTCTTTTATGAATTTTCTCTAATAACCGGTCTAATTCTTTTTGCTTATTTAGCTTACTGATATTGTATTTGTCTTCAATGGTTAAATCTTGTTGTTTATAAAACACATTGTCAACTAAAAGTGCAGCAGGTTTGTAAACTATAAATAAAATAAATGCAATTGCAGGAACTGTAATAATAAGTATGGTAAAAGTATTGTTAACCAATGATTCCGGATACAGCATTATCCCAATTAGCATACCTGCCAATCCTCCGCCAAGATGGTTATCGTGTCCTATATTATCGGTTCGCGATCTGATACCATAAATAGAAATTATTACATAAGCAAGACCAAATAACCACCCCGGAATAGCGGGCAGAATAAAAATACTTATACTCATGCCAGGTGTAATGGCAATAGCTGAAAAAATTACACCCATAATAGCTCCTGAAGCACCTACAGAACTATAACTACCATCATATCTATGAACAAACAATGCCAGCATATTGCCGCCAATCAATGCTAAGAAATATACCAAAAGAAACTGAGGTGTCCCTATCTGCGCTTCGATGCTGCTTCCAAATGTCCAAAGGACAAACACATTGAATAACAGATGCATCCAATTGACGTGCAGAAAACCTGAAGTGATCAACCTTTTATAATCCTTCTGCAGTAGAATGGCATCTATTTTGAATTGGTACCGTTCAAGAAAAAAACTGTCCTTAAACCCTTTGTACGAAACAAAAAGATTGATTACCACAAGCAAAATACTGGTATGTAATGAAAGCATAACTGGTTTTACAACCCAATTATAGTGAAATAATCAGAAATTTAAGCATGATTTGAAATTGTGTCGTATTACTTCGCGTATAACCATCATTTTTTTGATTGCTTGTTTGGTACTTTTGCCACATGAAACGGAAAAGGGTAGTTATTAATAACCTTGTAATGGAAAAATATGCAGCTGAAGGCAAATCGCTTGCCAGGCTAGATGGCAAAGTTATTTTTGTAGAAAATACGATACCAGGTGATGAGGTAGATGTTCTTCTGAAAAAAAATAAAAAAGACTGGGCAGAAGGAATAGCCATACACTTTCATTCATTCAGTAAATTAAGGGTTGATCCTTTTTGTAAGCACTTTGGCGTTTGTGGTGGTTGCCAGTGGCAAATGTTGCCCTACGAAAAACAACTGGAATATAAGCAACAGCAAGTGACCGATAACCTGCAAAGAATAGGACATCTTGAACTTCCGCCTATTATGCCCATTATTGGTGCAGATCAAACCACTCGGTACAGAAACAAAATGGAGTACACTTTTGCAAATAAACGTTTTTTACTTGCCGAAGAGTTGCACAATCCTGAAATAACTTCAGAACAGAATGTGGCTGGTTTTCATGCCCGTGGATATTTTGACAAAGTTGTTCCAATAGTTGAATGCCACCTGCAAGAAGAGCCTACCAATGCCATCCGCCTGGCAGTGTGGGATTATGCAAAGCAAAATGGTCTTTCGCACTATGATATTAGAAACCATACTGGTTATTTGCGAAACTTACTCATTCGGATAGCCACTACAGGAGAGATAATGGTTAATATTGTTGTGGGTTATGAAGATGTTGAAATTTTAAATGGTTTATTGGAACATATCAGTCAACAATTTCCACAAATCACAACATTACTTTATACTGTTAACACCAAATGGAATGATAGTATTTTTGATTTGGAACCTAGGGTTTATACAGGAAAAGGATATATAACAGAGAACCTAGATCATTTTAGTTTTAAAATCTCCCCCAAGTCATTTTTTCAAACCAATACCCGTCAGGGAGAGAAACTGTACCGGATAACCAGAGATTTTGCCGAATTAACCGGCAATGAAATCGTTTATGATTTGTATTGTGGCACGGGTAGTATCGGCATTTTTGTTAGCCAAAAGGCAAAAAAAATTGTAGGCGTAGAGGTAATAGATGATGCTGTGAAGGACGCAAGAGAAAATGCGTTATTGAACAATCTGACAAACACAGCGTTTTTTACAGGTGATGTAATTGGTATTTGTGACGATGCATTTTTTGCTGAACACGGTAAACCGGATGTGATTATTACTGATCCCCCTCGTGCAGGTATGCATGAGAAATTGGTAAAAAAACTGTTGGAAATAGCCGCACCTTTAGTTGTATATGTAAGTTGTAATCCGGCTACACAAGCCAGAGATTTGGCTATTCTTGGTGAAAAATATGATGTGATCAAAATACAACCAGTAGATATGTTTCCTCACACATTGCATATTGAAAATGTAGTACAATTAAAACTCCGCTAACTTTAGCGGCAAACTTTAAGAAAGTTGGCAAAGCATTATGACTGAATTCAGACCCGGCCGTTTCGAAATATTACCGGTAGTAGTTAAAAACCTACTCATTATTAATGTCCTGTTTTTTCTGGCGCAAACTTCTTTTAAAGCCACAGGAATGGTCAATCTTGAAAACCTGTTAGGGCTTCATCACGTAAAATCGCCCTTGTTTCAACCTTGGCAAATTGTAACACACCTGTTTATGCATGGTGGCATTGGACATCTTTTTGCCAATATGTTTGGTTTGTGGATGTTCGGCTCAGTACTCGAAAACTTATGGGGACCTAAACGTTTCCTTACCTTTTTTTTTCTTTGTGGATTTGGCGCAGCTATCTTGCAGATAGCTTCTCTTTGGTTTCAACACTACGAGCTGCTACATCAATATGTAGCACTAAAAGCCAATCCAACACCAGATGCTATAAATCTATTCTTTCAAAATTTTGGCCTAGGGTCACATCCCGGAGCAATGAATGTTTTGAATAGTTATCAAGCAAATCCTGACAATAGTATGTTGGCAAACGAATTGGTTAACTTTATTACTAGCTACACCAATATGGCCATTAGTTATCCCACAATAGGAGCTAGTGGTGCTGTTTTTGGCATTTTGGCTGCATTTGTTTACCTGTTTCCCAATACTGATATATACCTTTATTTTTTATTTCCAATAAAGGCAAAATGGATCGG
>JANMZN010000337.1:0-1525 GCA_031383285.1 Segetibacter sp. | reverse complement strand
TGAAAAAGGAAAGTATGCTGAAGCAAAATCCATTCTTCAAAATCTAATTCAAAAAAATCCCACCAATTCGGAATACCACCGCATAATGGGACAAATACTTTCTGATGAAGGCGATCAGGAAGAAGCCATCAATTGCCTGATTGACGCACTACGATGGGATCCTAAAAATGGGTGGGCACTGCTAATGATGGGCAACATTTTTTCGAAATTCAAAAATGACGTGCCTACAGCTATGCAGTATTATGACCAGGCTGTAATAGCCAATACTGCCGACCAAATCTCCCTTACCAACATTGGCTACCTGCTACAGCAACAAGGTAAATTGGAGGAAGCCAAAAAATATTTTTACGAGGCTTTAAAAATAAATAATCAATACCCCAATACGCATTTTGCATTGGGCATGATAGCAGAAGCGGAACATGATTTACACTCTGCTTTTTACAGCACCGTACAGGCTATTAAACTCAGCAAAAGCAAAGATGTATTGTATCCTAATGCCGTAAAGCAGGCATTTGCTTTAGCCAAGAAAATAACGGAAACGGATGAAGGCAAAAAAATATTCAGGGAATACAGGCACAAGCTGGAATTTGATGGTGGAACAACCATTGACATTGTAGAAGATGCAACAATTGCCACTGCGGCAAAAATTGAATTTGCAGAAAATTATGACAGACCAAAACACATTGTAAAATACAAACCAAACTATCCGGCAGTAGCGCATTTAATCATGCACGAATTGGTTCACCTTGACTTTGTAATTGAAGCTAGAAAAGGTTCGTTTAATCAACTCTTTATAGCTACACAACAACACAAGGCTGCGTTTTTAAAAGAACAAGAAACCACCAAAAAGAAATTACAAAAACTGGGCATCCCCGAAAAATCCATTGCATTGTTTTGCGAAGGACTATTCGATGGTATGAACAGACAGGCATACAACACGCCTATTGATTTATTTATTGAGCAATTCTTGTTTACTGAATATCCTGCATTAAGACCTTATCAGTTCCTTTCGTTGTATGCTTTAATGCAAGAAGGAATAAAAGCTGTAACGGATAAAAAAATAGTTGACCTCGCTCCCAAAGACATCCTTTCCAAAAGCAAAATATACAATTTGGTTTTGGCCTTTCAGTTCAAAGCATTGTTTGGCATTGATAGTATAAAAGACTTTCAGGCAACTGCCCATGAGTTAAAAACAGCGCAGGGTTTCTATGAGGAGTACCTGCAATACAAAGACGACAAAGAA
Organism: Segetibacter sp.; assembly: GCA_031383285.1. Taxonomy (GTDB): domain Bacteria; phylum Bacteroidota; class Bacteroidia; order Chitinophagales; family Chitinophagaceae; genus Segetibacter. Next base: position 282 of record JANMZN010000337.1, on the reverse strand, counting down.
CCGGCTGAGGAGTATGAATTGGTGGCGCATTGGGCAGCAGATTTAAACCTTACTCAATACTTTGAATTAATAGACGAAAATGAATACCGCACCAAAAGAACAGACATAGACAACCTGCTTTCTTCCATTGAAAATGACCCGTATGATATAGAAAGCAACAGCCCATACAAGGATCGGCAGATGGACAAATTTCAGCAGGCGCAAAGTGATATAGGGACTAACATGGCAGTAGTCATGTTCATGATTGATGCGCTGCAATATTTTGATGCAATGCCCAAAGAA
>JANMZN010000324.1:0-7455 GCA_031383285.1 Segetibacter sp. | reverse complement strand
TAAAAAGGGTTTACAAAAGTTGACAGAAGCAGAAATTAAGGTCCAAGAATTATTGAAGAAAAGGAAGGTTGTTGAAGATGACGTAAATAATTTTAGTAACGAAGAAAGGCAAGTGTTGGCATCTCATTTACAAAACCTAATAAATAATAGTAAGGGCGATGAAAGAGAAGACTTGTTATGGAAGATTGACGATATTATGCCAAAGGATACTAAAAACCAACTTTGGGAAAATAACCATTACATAATCACTCAATCAATTAGTAAGTTGATAGAAGATCATGGAAAAATGCCTACAAAGAACAATATTGCAGCAGATACAGGGTTAAGCAGAAACCCAATACACAAACACCTTAAAGGATATGCTGAACACCCTTTGTATGCCGATCAACTGCAACAGTTTAAGTTCATGGCAGATAGGATAATGGCAAAAGTGATAAAGATGGCAGTACAGGGCGAAGGAAATGTAAAAGCTGCAAGATTGTATTTTGAAATGATGGGTAATTTGAACAATGGCCAACCATCTAATAAAACATTGATACAAAACCAAAACAACTACATTCAAATAAATGGGAAAGTATTAAGTCAGGAAACAATTAAGAACCTGAACCCGGACCAATTACAAGCTATTGAAACAATTTTATTAGCAGCGTCACCGAAAAGTAAAACAGAGTAGTAAGCAAGGGTATCCAAATAATAAAAACTTTCATGCTGATTTCCTGCCACGCATAGCCACACCTTTCGTTGGGGAATATCTTTTCATAAAATAGTATCTACAAAAGATTGAAAACCATTTTTGCCCTATTGATTTACACTTCGTTTATTGTAACTTCGTAAAGCTTCATAAAAGTCTTAGCGTTACCCCTTAAATGCAAGCAGGACTTACTAAAAAGCCTATGTTTATTTTGGATATAGTTATTCTTGCAGATTATGAATCGCCAAAGACTATAGGTAGCTACAGGAAGAGAAATGGCTTATAATTAGCAATTCTTATCTGCCCAACTATAAACATCTGATAATGTAATACCTATTGTTTTGCACGAGGTATGTAAGTGCATTGCTGGTATTTGCTTTTCATCACCCCATACCGGGATCGTTCTATGACCATTTTTTGTCCATTGGTCATGACTACCTTTTGTTCTTTGGTATTCATAGCCTTTGTATGTCAAAAACTTTTCCCAGCATTTAGTTTGAAGCGGTCGGTAATTACCCATTTAAACGGATTAAGATACAAGGGTTAATCTTTCTACTTTTCCATCTAAAGCATTAAATTCCTTCAATTCGCCAGTGCCATCTACATAAGCGTTAGAGAATTCTTTTGCTCTCATGTTATTTTGTTTCCATCCTAAAGAGGCTAACTCTAAGTCCCTTCTCTTTTGAGATAATGTAACAAGGTATTTGAAGAATTCATCCATATTAAACTTAACAATTTCGTTAGCTTTCTCCTGAGTTTCACCATAACCAGATATACCTAAAGATGGTACAAATAGTACAAACTGCTCCGTATCAGCATCTTTAAATTGTAAGGCTGTAACTTTTGCTTTAATGTGTCCCCTTTTGATATGAAGACTATCTAGGCCAGATCCTGACTGGATTTTAGTGCGTGTAATCTTTGATGTCGACATTTTAATTTTACTAACTTTCAAAAAAAATGAAAAAGAAGTTGAGAATGTTTTAATAGACCGAAACTAATTAATTATTGTCATACAATACTACAACAAAATTCGTTCCTTCTAATTTAATTCAACTTAAACGATTTTTATTTACAAAAATTTTATTTTAACTGCTAAATTTTCAAACTGATACGCTACCCAAAAGTTTGAATTGATCCCACACTATTTTTCATTATTGCTATCCGGGAAAAGTTCTTTACCCTTTGCACCTTCTAATATTTTTGCAATTACATTCTGATCCACGCCTTGAATTTTTGCAATTTCAGTTAACAGCTTTGTTTGCGCTTCCATGTTCCGGGTAATTTTCCCAATGCTAAATATCTCACGGGTAATTAATACACCTACGATAAAAGCAATGATGTAACCTAATATTACTGTTTCAGTTCCCATAATATAAATTTAAATTAGAAATAAAGGTATCGTTTATTTATAATGTAAGTAGGTGCAATTAGGATATAATGTATTGGATAAAATGTTCACTATTTTCCAAACCGGAAAGTAGGGTTGAAAAGTGGTTATAATCTTACCTTTCTGCAATATTTGTACCTTATTTGTACCTCAAAATCATAAAGTATTGATAATCAAATGAAGTTACTTTTTGTATCGGAAAGTAAGCATTGTCATAGTACAGGCATACATTAGCCACCTTACAATTATCTAAGGGAACAAATCTACTCTATTTCGGATCAGGTGTCTTTTTCAAAGACAGCAGTTCGAAGAACTGCGTTTATCTCTGCTTCGAGGTGCCTTGCGGAACACATCAATAAACAGTGGAAAAAGCCGGTGTTAGTTTTCGGTATATACGGGATAGGAGACTGAGCAAGGAAAACATATCGTCAGACAAGAATTTAGGGTTCCCATGTGGGACACCTCTGTGATGAAGAAAAACAGGAAAGTTGCAGATGGAATTTTTTTGCCATTGTTTTTTTGCAATAAATATTGTATATCTTTAATTAACGAACTTTTAAGAATGACATCTCTTTTCCGATAACCACCTATTAACATTTTTTTGTTAACCATTGCGAAAAATTAATTTATGATAAAGTTATTCTGTACTTTTTTTATGAGTATCACTATTACTGTTTTGTTAGCACAAGGTGTAGCCATTAATAGTACCAAAGCGGCGCCGGATTCCAGTGCTTTATTAGATATTTCGAGTACAAAAAAGGGGCTTCTGCCTCCTAGGATGACTACTACGGACCGCATCAGTATTTTCAATCCTGCGAAAGGTTTGCTGGTTTATGATACAGACAAACAGTGTCTTTTTATCTATGGAGGTATTGGATCGGATGTGGGTTGGAAAGAGGTTCGTTCATTGAATGACTTACTGAAAGGGGGTAATGTAGGAGATGTCATCAGATGGGACGGCAACAAATGGGTGGTAGGTTCAACAGACAATCTGTTACATATATTTTATGGTGATAAGGACGGTGATGGATTTGGTGACAGGTTTAAACCGCTTTCTTTAATAGAAGGTTCTGTACCACCAGCGGATTTTGTAAATAATAATACGGACTGTAATGATGATAATAGCACAGCAAATCCAAATGCTACTGAAATCTGCAATGGCGTAGATGACGACTGTGATGGCCAAATAGACGAAGGAACACCGGGTGGCGGTCAGTCTTGCAATACTGGCCAGTTAGGGGCATGTGCTGCAGGGGTAACTGCGTGTATGAATGGGGCAATTGTTTGTGTGCCTTTAAAACAACCATCTGCTGAAGTCTGCAATGGCATAGATGATGACTGTGATGGCCAGATAGACGAAGGAAACCCGGGTGGCGGACAGTCTTGCAATACTGGCCAGTTAGGGGCATGTGCTTCAGGTGTAACTACGTGTATGAATGGTGCATTTGTTTGTGTGTCTTTAAAGCAACCATCTGCTGAAATATGCAATGGCATAGATGATGACTGTGATGGCCAGATAGACGAAGGAAACCCGGGTGGCGGACAGTCTTGCAATACAGGGAAACCCGGTGTATGTGCTGCAGGAATTACGGTTTGTCAGGCTGGGGCAATAGTTTGTGTCCAGAATTTACAGCCATCATCTGAGAAATGTAATGGCCTTGATGATAACTGTAATGGAATTGTGGATGAAGCTTGCACCGGAACCAAAACAGGTCCTGTCAAAGCTAAAGTTTTACAACAGGACAATACAGCCTCAATGCAGCTATTTCCCTTACCCAAATTGCTTTATTATGAAAAGAAAAATGTGGTTAAAGATGTCATATCAACTGTTGGGAACAGGGAATTTTTCCAAAATCTTTTGTGGTCGTTTTAATACAACATCTAAGTTAGCTTATTCTTTTTGCCTTTGCGGGTTTTAGCAAAAAGGGGTAATTAGGCAACGCCTTTGCATGGTGTGCTTCACCTGCAAATACGTACTCGCTTATTAAAGTTTTTCTTACATTCGACTATGAATTTTAGCGAATATTATCCAGACTATTTCACAGCTACCATATTAGAATGCCCGCCTGGTCAGTCGGACAGGGAAACACTTGCTAAAGCCTGATAAATAAAAAGATACTATTGTTTCCAGTCTTGAGTTTTTGGCAAAAGAAAAAAGGATTGTTGTATATGGTTTTGTAATAATGAGCAACCTCATACATTTGGTTTGGCAAATACAACATGGTTATCAACCCAAAGAGGTCCAACAATCTTTTATGAAATATACTTCACAAATGATCATTAAAGACCTTCGAAATAAACATCCTGCTATGCTTGAAAGGTTCTTGGTAAAATCGAGTGATAGAAAATATCAGGTTTGGGAAAGAAATCCATTGTGGAATCAAAGTGTCTTTAAGCAGAAGTTAGATTATATTCATAATAATCCTGTAGCCGCTGAACTTTGTGCTTTTGCAGAAGACTACCATTTTTCATCTGCTAGGTTTTATAAAAATGCGAGTGATAAATGGTCTTTTTTGACCCACTACAATGCGTAGATTTGCAGGTGAAGAACACCTGCAAAGGCGAAATTTTTAGCTGACATTATTTTAAAAATATAAGAATTCAAACTAGATACGTTTGAAACTTCTACGGATTGTGCTTTTATAAGACTATTATTGCTAACCCTAAAAATATCATAATGGATACAAAACGTATATTTTTAATTTGTATGTGTTTTCTTGGAGGAATACTAAATGCAGTATTTGCACAGTCAAATACATTAGGCAAACAGATTTATGGTGGCTCTTACACAGCTCCAGTAGTTTATAAAGAATATAAAGTCTTCAGTGAAGGCTATAAACCACCAGAGCGCCAGTCTTTTAGTATTATAAAATCTTCATATACTGCAACATCTTCTTCATCAGTTTCTTCAGGGAAATCTTCTGACAACACGGTTGACAGGTCTATTCCCCGTGGTAAGACATTTTTTATCAGTGACGACAAGGGATTTTTTATGGGTTATAAAGATGGCTATGGAAATATTGTAATGCCAGCAATATATACTGTACTGGCTGATTTGCACCCTCAAAGTAATTTTGAAAATTATTTATTGGTTGAATTGTCGGGGAAGTTTGGTGTATTCTGGGCTGGTGACAAAAACCCTACTATTCCTATTATTTACGATGAAATAAAACCCATTAGTTATTCCACTATGCTGGTGAAATCAGGTGGCCTTAGTGGTATTGTAAATATCAGCAAACCGGGAAAATCTTCCGTGGACGTGCCTGTAATTTACGAGGACCTTGGCAATCTTGATGCATATGCCGTCTGGACAAAATCTAAAAACAAATTTGGGCTCACCGATAGAGATCATTCCACTATTCTAAAAACGGAATATGATGAGATCAATGTATTTTCTCCACAAACCGTGGTGGTGAAAAAAAATGGCAAATCGGGCCTTATGAATTATAAAGGAAATACGGTATTGCCCATAGCCTATGAAAGTATCAGTAAGGTAAACAGCGGTGTGGCCTGGATAATACAGGATGGCAAGTGGGGGCTGATTTCACAGGAAGGGAAAATCCTTACACCGCCTCAATTTGACACCGTGTACGAAGGTATAGATGGAAAATTATGGATCAATGATCTTGCGGTAGTAAATAAAGGTGGAAAGATAAATTACCTAAACATCAGAGGTGAGGTGAAAGATTATACTGAAGCAACCGCTACTGCTGCTGCAAATTATGGAAAGAACAATTTGTATGAAGATTTTAGTATACAGGGTGGTCGGTATAAATGGTATCTCCCCACCTATTCCTCATTTATAAAAATTGCCGGAGGCGCTTATGTAGTCGACGGAACAAGCGCAGTAAAGGTGGGAGGAATGGACATTCCTTTTCCCGATGAATTTGCTTATCAGGCAGGCGTTGATTGGGAGCTGGAAATAAGTGCCAGCAAAACCGGAGGGGGTGTTACCAGTGATTATGGATTTAGCTGGGGTTCAAGGAAGGGAGATAATAAGGTAGTCATTGGAAAATATGGAGCCTATATACCCTATAGCGTTGACTTTAAAGTAAAAGGCGGAACCAATAAAATCAAGTATGCCCATATCGGCAATAAAACATTTTTTTATTATAATGGTAAGTTAGAAAGTACCGGTGATCGGCAAAGTAGCGGTAGTGGTAAATTTTGGTTTAGTGTTTCCAATAGCGCAACGGGATTGCCTTACACCGTGTATTATGACGATGTAAGGTTTACGATACTTGAAAAAAAGTAGGGTTTGGTAGAAGATCTCTAACTACTTTAAATTTTACCTTTTGTAAGGGAAAGCATTTGATGTTTGATGCTTGCGAAGCAGACTTAAACATCGAATGCTTGCAAGTTTGTGGCGGGTTAGTCGCAGCTAGTTTAAGTTTGAGCGCAGCGTAACTTAAATTTAAAATGAAAGCTAGGATTGCATCCAGTAAAAATAGCAGTCTTTCATGGCCGTAATCAAGTTGTAGAAAAAAATGTAAAAGTGTGAACTACTTTTATAAATGTTCAATTTCTGCCAGTCACAGACCTTGGTCTTGTGGTAGATTTAAATCCGCTTCGCTGAGACTTCAAACAGCGGAATGTTGTGCACTTGCAAACAAACATACCATAAATGCCCGTTGGTGAAGAACACCACTACCGGCGAAAATGATTGAGTTTACCCTGGCAAACTTCCAGACCATGCTGTACCTCACGAAGGGAAGTGCAGTTAGTAAATATGCCGTACAGCATGCTTACAAGATGATCCCATAGAAATAGCTTCTTGTAGCGGTATTTGGCTTTGTGGCTTCGAATGGTCTGCTGAATAACAGGCTTTTCGATCAAAGAAAGAAGTTGACTTAAAATAGGCTGTCCGAGATAATCCGTAGATTTGTTCATTGATCAAGTTTGAAGTGTGGTAACTGCAAAATTGACAAAAAGGGTGGTATAAAAACCACCCTTACTTTTTTATTATCTCGGACAACACTAGATTATATTCATAATTATCCTCTAGCCGCTGGACTTTGTGCTTTTGCAGAAGACTACCATTATTCATCTGCTAGGTTTTATAAAAATGCGAGTGATAAATGGTCTTTTTTGACCCACTACAATGCGTAGATTTGCAGGTGAAGAACACCTGCAAAGGCGAAATAATCCTATTATTTATATTGATCCTGATGGAAAAGAAGTTATTATTACTAGAATTCCTCAACAATACGGAACAGGTGATGGTAAAAATCTTCATTTGCCTTTCTTTCCTAAAACAATACATGATTTAGGAGTAACTGGAATATATAATGGAGCTCAAGGCATAACTTACTCCAAGAATAACAACGGTAAATACGATGTTAAATTAACAGTTATTGAATTTGTTAATCCGAATTTG
>JANMZN010000306.1:0-2034 GCA_031383285.1 Segetibacter sp. | reverse complement strand
TTCTTTTAATCGCAGACAGAGATTATGTAAATCATCACAAAGGAAATGGAAAGGTAGCTTTGGAAATGAGAGATAGATTTAATAACGATTTTTGTATCGGTATTATAGATGAAGATAGAAAACCATTGGATTATTTAAAATTTTTTGAAAACAAAAAGCAAACCGAATTTTTAAGATTATGGAAACACAAAAATAAACATCAATATATCATTCAAATCAGGCCTGTAATTGAGAAGTGGATTATTACAATTTGTGAAATAGCCGGAATTAGTTTGATTGAGTTTAATTTGCCGAATGAATTAAAAAGTTTGTTGAAAGTCACTAAGTCAATTGGCTCTAGGAAAGATGAAAGATTGATTAATCTTTTTAAAGAAATGAAAAGAAAAAATTGTGAACCAGTAATTGAGTTAAAATTGTGGTTGGAATTTTTGAAAAATAATAAGCAAAACGCAAACGTAGATTTACTATAAAATGCCTGAAGAAATAAAAAATACGCTACCTGCCAACTTCAAGGTAACAATTGACGACATTACCATAGAAGTAACGCCAGGGACAACTGTTCTAATGGCTGCACGCAAAATTGGTGGTGATGTAACGCCTCCTGCGATGTGCTTCTACAGCAAACTGCAAGGTAGTGGAGGTAAGTGCCGTACATGCCTGGTGGAAGTTGCTGCTGGTTCAGCTGCCGATCCAAGGCCAATGCCTAAACTGGTAGCGAGTTGTCGGACCAATGTGATGGATGGCATGGTAGTGAAGAGCATGACAAGTGAAAAAGTATTAGAAGCCCGTAAAGGCGTAACTGAATTTTTATTGCTCAATCATCCACTGGATTGTCCTATCTGTGACCAGGCAGGCGAATGTCATTTGCAGGATTTAAGTTACGAGCATGGTCGTGAAGGAACCAGATATGAATTTGAAAGAAGATTGTTTGAGCGGGAAGATATTGGTCCTTATATCCAATTACATATGACAAGGTGCATTCTTTGCTATCGTTGTACTTATGTGGCAGATCAACTTACTGATAGCAGGGTTCATGGTATTTTGGATAGGGGAGAGCATGCTCAAATCAGTACATTGATTTCGAAGGCAATTGACAATGATTTCAGTGGAAATATGATAGACGTTTGTCCGGTGGGTGCGCTCACAGATAAGACGTTTAGGTTTAAGAATAGGGTGTGGTTTTTAAAGCCAATGAATGCACATAGGAATTGTGATAAATGCTGCGGAAAAGTTACCCTTTGGAATAGGGGTGACGAAGTTTTTAGAGTTACTGCTAGAAAAGATGAATGGGGTGAAGTAGAAGATCATGAAGGTAAGCCCGCTTGGATTTGTAATACGTGCCGGTTTGATAAAAAGAATTCAAGTGACTGGAAAATAGAAGAACCTAGAAATATTAGCAGACATTCTGTGATTTCGCAAGGCCATTATGAAACTTTGCAAAAGCCCGGCGAAGTAATGGAAAAACTAATGCATCAGAAGCCAAGGTTATTAATGGACATTCATTCTATAAGTGAGGTAAATAAGCCTGATGTACATCTAAGCGAATTACCAGGACCAGCAGTGAGTGATGTTTTTAATGAGAAAAATGAGCAATCATTGCCTGCAAACAAAAAGTAGACAAAATAACTATGACACTTTTAGCTTTAAATATTGGTTTTATTTTGGAGAAGCTCGTGCTGATTGGAGCTGTAATTACTGGCTCGTTAGTTATAGCTATGTATGCCACTTATGGTGAGCGTAAAGTAGCTGCAATATTGCAAGACCGAAGGGGACCGAATCGTGCAGGGCCATTTGGTCTTTTGCAACCATTAGCTGATGGAGGCAAACTTTTTTTCAAAGAAGAAATCATTCCAAACACTTCTAATAAATGGTTGTTTATTTTAGGTCCCTGCCTCGCCATGATGACAGCTATGATGACAAGTGCTGTCATCCCTTGGGGCAAAGCACTTCACTTCAATATATTTGGCATTGATAGAATTGTTCAACTCCAAATTGCTGATGTAAATATTGGGCTGCTGTACATTTTTGGAGTGA
>JANMZN010000285.1:0-3159 GCA_031383285.1 Segetibacter sp. | reverse complement strand
GTATAACCAACCATCATTCCTACTTCTTTAATATTAAACTTGTCCATCACCAACAGCGTTTTGGCTTTGAGCATTCTGTTTTTCTGGTAATACTCATAGATCGGCAATCCGTATAACGACTTAAAATCATTCTTTAGCTTAGTAGGACTCATGGCTGAAATTCTTGACAATTCATCAATTGTTGGGGGTGCAACTGAGAAATTCTTTACCAATAAAGCTTCAACTTTCATCAATCGCAGCGTTTCTTCATCACGTCGCGTTACTTTTTTGTTTTGTAAATCTTTTCTGCTGTGAAGCTTTAATATAAATTTCTCCAACAACAGCATTACCCGATTTTGGATGTAGTTAAGCCGCAAAGGTTGATCTATCAATCCAGACCACAATTCATCAAGCATTACCCTGTATTGAGTAGCTATAGGCTCTAGTTTCTCATCTTTCAAAACCGTTGGGAAATACATTCCAATAACTTCTTCCACTCCTTCTTTTCCTAGTAAAGAATACAAGTGGTTAAAATCAAATAAAAATCTAACCGTCTGCAATCGTTTCGCTGCAGGAAATACAAATTTTTCTGAGGCAATAGTTTGTGTCAGTTTTACGACTGATTGGTACTCATCTGCCCTCCTTTTGTTCTTTATTGTTGCGTCTGTTTCATCTGCAGATTCTTCTGTAAATTGAAGAATAAAGTATTGATCATTGCTTTCGGGTCTTTCTATGATAATTTCCTGGTTTAACATAGTATCGGAAACTAAAATGGTAATTCCGGAAGGCAGCCTTTCTGCCCAAATAATTCCTTTTCCAAAAGAGGAATTTACTGAAAAGTGATTTTCAAACACTCTTGCTTTGAATGCATTGGCGAAATGTGGTAAAAGGCTTACAAAATCTGGTTTTTCATTTTCCATATTAGATGATATCAGCGCATTTTATGTTATCTATCTAGCAAATCACTAGGCAATTGGTCAAAAGATTTTCTAAAGGCTTTGGCAAAATTACTCAGATTACTATATCCAACTTCCATCCCAACTTCTCTTACACTATATTTTCTGCTGAGTAGCATAGCCTTTGCCCTATTCATTCTGTGCTTTTGATAATACTGATAAACTGGCAAGCCGAAAATTTCCTTGAAACTTCCTTTCAATTTGCTAGGACTCATAGCAGCCATCCTTGCAAGCTTAGTGATGCCTGGGGGTTCAGCTGTAAAATCTTTGAGTAACTCTTTTTCAACCAACTTCAAACTATTGATATCATCATTACTCAGCTTAACTTCAAAGTGCGTATCACTCATTTTAAAATAAATTCTTGTAAAGAATCTTTCTAACAAAAGCATTACCCGGTTTTGTACAATAAAATTCTCAAAAACATTTTCATTATTGACCTTTAGTATTTCTGATAATAACCGCTTGTACTCCAAGTCCATAGGTTCATAATTAAAAGCACTCATTTTCAGGCTCAAGTACTTTTTAATTATTTCGCCAACACTTTCTACCGCAACGAACCCTTCAAGCCATTCTCTGCTAAACAACACATTTACGCCTTTTACTTGTGTTCCTTTAGTACAAAAAAACATCCAATCATATTTCGTACTCCCCAAATAAACGGCGGACCTTACAGGATTGGCACCTGTTGGAAGTGATGGCAAACTCGCTATTTCTGCTATTTCGGGAATTAACACCTCATCAAATCTTAGGGTAAAATTATCGGATGCATTCCTTGTGCGGTTAATCAGTAAATCTGTATGAATAATATAATCTGAAATAATACCCTGAAGACCATTGGGCAGTGTGATAAGTTTTAAATAACCACTACCTATTTCTATAGGTAAATGAAGGGTATTATTAACCACTTTAACCTTGAATGATTCTGCAAAATGTTGCAGCATTTCACTAAAGTCAGTATGATTAAAGTCAAGCTTAAGCATTGCTTTCTAAAGGTACCTCAAAGGATTTCTTTTTGCTGAGAGAATATAATTTTTAATATTAATCCAAAACGCCAATATCATGTAAATTATTACAGGAGACCCAAGCGTTAGAAAGGATATATATATAAACCACATTCTAATACGACTGGTTGCTATACCCATTTTCTCTCCAAGTGTAGTACATACACCAAATGCATTCATTTCAATAAACGCCCTAACACTTTTCATATAAAACAAGTTTTATTTTCATGAAATACTTACTCAACTGCAAATTAGATGATTTCTCTTTAATATTTGATTAAATCTGATTTCGCTTGAGATTAGTTTTGCTGTAAATTTGCTCAATTTAATTTTTTAACTAAAAAAATCCCTCCTAACAAAATGGCTTTTGACATAGAAATGATAAGAAAAGTCTACAAAGAATTGCCAGGCAAAGTAGCTGCAGCCCGGAATATTGTAGGAAGACCATTGACATTGGCAGAAAAAATCCTTTATGCGCACCTTCACAAGGAGTTACCACTAAAGAGTTTCGAAAGAGGAAAAGACTATGTAGATTTTGCTCCAGACAGAGTGGCGATGCAAGATGCCACTGCCCAGATGGCATTATTGCAGTTCATGCAGGCTGGTCGTCCTCAAGTGGCTGTACCAAGTACTGTTCATTGCGATCACCTCATTCAAGCAAAAACCGGTGCGATTGAAGATTTAAATACTGCATTAAATACAAATAAGGAAGTATATGATTTTCTTGCTTCGGTAAGTAATAAATATGGCTTAGGTTTTTGGAAACCCGGTGCAGGTATTATACACCAAGTAGTATTGGAGAATTATTCTTTTCCCGGAGGAATGATGATTGGAACAGATAGCCATACGCCGAATGCAGGAGGGCTAGGCATGATTGCCATAGGTGTTGGAGGCGCAGATGCTAGCGATGTGATGGCTGGGTTAGCATGGGAATTGAAATGGCCTAAACTGATTGGAATAAAACTTACAGGCAAACTAAGTGGATGGACAGCCGCGAAAGATGTAATCCTGAAAGTAGCAGGTATCCTTACTGTAAAAGGTGGCACCGGAGCTATAGTTGAATATTTTGGTGAAGGAGCAGATGCATTAAGTGCAACAGGAAAAGCAACCATTTGCAATATGGGAGCAGAGATTGGTGCCACTACTTCCATTTTTGGATATGATCAAAAGATGAGCGCTTACCTTCAGGCAACTGAGAGGGCAGATATTGCACAAATGGCAGA
>JANMZN010000127.1:0-10600 GCA_031383285.1 Segetibacter sp. | reverse complement strand
TGATAGTTACGAGCCGACGAAGGGATAACAACGTAAAATCAGCTCAAATGAGTAAGATCGACCTAAATATCGAATCGCTCAAAGCAATGCCTGTCATTTTTGGAGAGGTTGACATCCTTAAAACACTGCAATTGCTTCCAGGAGTAAGAAACTCAGGCGAAGGCAATTCCGGATTTTATGTAAGAGGAGGAGGGCCTGATCAAAACCTGATTATCCTGGATGATGCTGTGGTCTATAACACCGGTCACTTGTTTGGCTTTTTCTCCATTTTTAATTCTGATGCTATAAAAAATGTATCGCTATACAAAGGGGGAATGCCTGCACAATACGGCGGTAGGTTATCCTCTGTTGTAGATATAAGCATGAAGGATGGCAATATGAACAAGACACAGGTAGATGCTGGTATTGGGTTGATTGCAACCCGACTTTCAATACAAGGACCTATAAAAAAGAACAAGGCTTCCTATATGATTTCCGGAAGGAGAACTTACATCGATGCCTTGGTTTCGCCACTTATCAAACCTGAAAGTGCATTTAGCGGGTCAGGATATTATTTCTATGACCTTAATGCCAAAATCAATTTTATTTTGTCTGACAAGGACAGGATATACCTGAGCGGTTATTTTGGAAAGGATGTCTTTAATTTTAATAATGCTGAGCGTTCTTTTAAAACCAACATTCCATGGGGTAACTCCACTGCTACCTTTCGTTGGAACCATATCTTCAATTCCAAGCTATTCAGCAACACCTCAATAGTTTACAACGATTATAAGTTTACTTTTTCTGCCAATCAAAACAACTTTGCCATCAAACTATCTTCGGGCATAAAGGACTTGAATGTAAAAACAGATTTTGATTATTATCCCGCACCGGGGCACAAAGTGAAATTTGGAGCACTATTTACCTATCACCAGTTTCTTCCCAATATTTTAACGGCCCAACAAGACAGTACTATTTTTGCTCCCAATAATTCTAATAAAAAGTTTGCAAACGAGTATGCATTGTACCTTCAGGATGAATGGGATGTATCAAAAAAAGTGAAGTTACACCTAGGAATCAGGTATGGTGGTTTTCAGCAGATTGGAGCGTTTACCCGCTACACTAAAGATGCAGATGGCAATAAGCTGGATAGTACAGTTTATGGCAGTGGACAAACCGTAAAATATTATGGAGGATTTGAACCGAGAGCCACCATAAGATATGCCATAGATCAAGATCAGTCTGTGAAGGCGGCCATCACCAAAAACTACCAGTACATACACCTAGTTACCAATGCGGGTAGTACGTTACCCACAGATTTGTGGGTACCAAGTACTTACCAGGTAAAACCGCAAATTAGTTGGCAATATGCAGTTGGTTATTTCAGAAACTTCAACAATAACATGTGGGAGACCTCCATTGAAGTGTATTATAAAGACATGTTTAACCAAATTGAATATCGCGAAGGGTATACACCATCGCTTAACGATCCCGAAGATGAATTTGTCTTTGGCAAAGGTTGGAGTTATGGCACCGAATTGTTTATCAATAAAGTGAAAGGCAGACTAACAGGTTGGGTTGGATATACTTTAAGCTGGACACTGAGAAAATTTCCTGAAATTAATGAAGGGAAAACTTACCCTACCAAGTATGACCGTAGGCACGACCTTTCTGTTGTAGGCACTTATGAACTCAATAAGAAATGGAAATTGTCATCTGTATTTGTTTATGGTACAGGAAATGCGACTACGGTACCCGAACGTTTTTATTTTATTAATGGGGTACTTACACAAGAAAATAGTCGCATCAATGCTTATAGATTAGCATCTTATCACCGGTTAGATATAGCGGCTACACTAACTCCCAATCATAAAAAGAAGCGGAAATACACCGATAGTTGGGTGTTCGGTATTTACAATATATATAGCAGGCTTAATCCTTATTTTATTTACTTTGATCAAAGCGGAAGTGCAGCATCAGGAGATTTAAAGGTGCAGGCAAAACAAGTGTCACTATTTCCCATTATTCCTTCAGTCACTTGGAATGTGAAATTCTAATAGAATATTATTCAGGTTGATAAACGATCTTTACTACTGCATTTTTTTGCTCTGTAGAAGTAACAAACAATTCATATCGTTTTTCTCCTGCAGTAATGATCATCAATGAAGTATTAGGAGGGATGGAACCAAGATTATCGGCAACCATCACAAACTCATGAGCCGCATCTTTTTCATCAGCATTGAATGTAAAGGTTATGGGTTTATTGGTAAGCAGTTGATTAGAAACAATCAATTTGTTATTGTGGTAAACTGAAATGCGATCCCCATCAATTTCACCATTATCATACAGGTCAATTTTAATAGTCTTTTGATTGGTGGTAATGGTCCTTACCAATTCATTGTCTCTGCTTGTAATTGCCTCCGGTTTAGGCAATGGTTTGGGAGATTCTTTAGGCACTTGGATGACCCTAGTTTTTGGCTCAGTATCAGTTATGATCGGCTCGTCTTTTTTAGGATTTTTTACTACCAAATCGTCCTCTGCACCTGGTTTGATTATCTTTTTAGCTGGAGGAATTGATGGGATAGAAAGAGAAGAACCTTTTTTCACAATCGGTGGTTTGGGCACTTCTGCTTTTGATTTATTCCGGATTTCATTTTCTTTCTTTAAAATAAAATCTTCTTTATAGAAATCGGATGTTGTTGTTTTCTCAAGGTAAACTTTACCACTTCCACATTCAGATTTGTCTTTTACGCTTATGCTTGTATAAGTGCCGCTCAGCGTTTCTATATTGCCAATTTTGGTATATTCCAAATAACAGGTCATTAGGCAAGCGCTGTTGTTTGGTTCTGTCATCTTCAGATCCACCATTCTCAATTCTTTCAACAATACATTTTCAGTCTTTTTAGTATAAATGCCGGTGGCTTCTGCTTTGCCATAAAATACAGTGGTCTTGTATGAATAAGTAACCCCCTTAATGGCATTATTCACTAACTTATCCAATTGTACTTCAAACCTGTATTTATCTTCAGTAAAACCAAATGTTGATTGTACGAAGTAGCCTTTCCATATACCCGAAACGTTGTCTTTGATGATATTACCAGACTCTAACAATTTGGTATCGACTTTTGCGGGCGGGGGTGAGGGTATAGTAGTTTGCTTTTTAGAAATCGAGCTGTTGGTTGATGCGCCTGAATTCGATAATGATGGTTTAACAGCTTTAATGGTATTGCCACTAGTATTGGTTTTGCCACCAATAATTTTGCTGCCAGTTTTTTGTGCCTCTGTGGCAAAAGCAAAAATCAGTAAAAATAGAGATAGTGTAAACCTATAAACCATAAAACAAAAGTAAACTTCGTTAATACAGTTTCAGCCTAAAGAAGCGTTAAAAGCTAAGCTGACCTTAGAATTTAGCAAAATGCATAGGTCATACAGGGTGTTTTTCCAGGGTTAAAGGCAAATATTATTTTGCAAACTTTTGAATTTTGAAAATTTTTCATGCGATTGATGAATATTTTCTATTATGAGCATTAAGGCTAGTAAGTAAGATCATTTATACTCCCCATAAACCATTCTGAGCGTATCAGATATTTCGCCAAGCGTGCAATAGTTCTCTACTGCTTTCACCACAAACGGCATTAGGTTTTCTTCACCTTTTGCGCAATTTGAAATATCATCCAAACATTCCTTAACCGCTTCTGCAGATCTTCTGGCTTTTAGTGCATTTAGTTTGTTGGTTTGGTCAACTCGAATGCTGTCATTTATTTTTAGACCACTAATTGTATGAGGCTCTTCAATTGTAAATTTATTTACGCCAACAATTATCTTTTCTCCCTTTTCTATTTGGCGTTGGTATTCATAGGCACTTCTTGCTATTTCTTCTTGCATATACCCCTGCTCAATGGCGCTTACACTTCCGCCTAGTGCATCTATTTTGGCAATCATTTCCCAGGCTTTAACTTCTACTTCAGCAGTTAGGCTTTCTATAAAATAAGAGCCGGCCAATGGATCTACCGTATCGGTAACACCGCTTTCAAAGCCAACAATTTGTTGGGTACGCAATGCAATCCTTGCAGCTTCTTCAGTTGGTAAGCTTAATGCTTCGTCATAGCCATTTGTATGAAGACTTTGCGTGCCGCCCAAAACTGCAGCCAATGTTTGTAGTGTTACCCGGCTGATGTTGTTGAGTGGTTGCTGTGCTGTAAGTGTACTTCCTCCCGTTTGGGTATGAAATCTTAGCATCATCGCTTTTGGATCGGTAGCACCGAGGTTTTTCATAATCTGTGCCCACATCCTTCTTGCTGCTCTGAATTTTGCTACCTCTTCAAAAAGGTTGTTGTGTGCATTGAAGAAAAAGGAAAGCCGTTTTCCAAAAACATTGATGTCAAGTCCTTTTTTCAAAGCTGCTTCTACATATGCTTTTCCGTTGCTTAAGGTGAAGGCTATTTCCTGTACTGCCGTACTTCCTGCTTCTCGTATATGGTATCCGGATATTGAAATCGTATTCCATTTTGGAACTTCCTTGCTGCACCATTCAAAAATATCTGTAATAATGCGCATGCTTGGCTTTGGTGGGTAAATGTAAGTGCCACGAGCTGCATATTCTTTTAAAATATCATTCTGAATGGTTCCGGAAATTTTTGAAAGATCAACGCCTAGCTTTTTTGCCAGTGCAACATAAAAACTTAACAATATAAAACCTGTAGCATTAATGGTCATGGAAGTACTCACTTCAGCTAGATTTATTCCCTTAAAAAGGAGTTCCATATCTTCAATGCTATCTATGGCAACACCCACTTTTCCTACCTCGCCTTCAGACAGTGAATGGTCGCTATCATAACCAATCTGTGTTGGTAAATCGAAAGCGACACTCAGTCCACTCACGCCTTGAGACAGAAGATAGTGGTACCTTTTATTGCTTTCTTCAGCCGTAGAAAACCCGGCATATTGCCGCATGGTCCACAGTTTGCCACGGTACATATCAGCTTGTACTCCACGTGTATAAGGAAAAGAACCGGGTTCTTCTTTAAGTACCGGTGGAAGTGGAGAAGTGTAAGTGCCCTCGTAATTGTAGATTGGCTTTATTTCAATACCAGAATCAGTAAACTTTTTTTCCATGACAAACGTATTTCGTATTGATGGTTGAATGAAAATGAATAGCCATTTTATCAGAAGATTGTAGGCGTTATAATAACTTCTTTGCCTCAAAACTTAAAACATCGCTGACTACTTCATGCAATTGACCTTTCTTGTCATTCATCAAATATTCAAGTAACAGTTTGTTTAAATCCATACCAGATGCATGAGGTGGAAGTGCAGTAGCCAATTGATTTACGATGAGTAGGTTTTGTTCTTTTAGGTTTTTTACAGCGTTCCAGGCATCCGGAGTTACATAAATCTGTTGAGAAATATTGTAATCAAATTCTTCTTTTATTCCCCTATTGAGCAACAACTGCATTTCTCGGGCACTTACGTTGCCTTGGTTTACACGACTTATCAGGTTAGGCAACGCAATTCTGTCCACAAGCAATGCTAAACGTTCGTAAGCCTGTAATCGAAGTGGTCGGGTAGAAGAATCGTAGCCGAGACCTTCTTTTTCTTCATTTTTTTTCGATTGAGGAATTACATAAACGACTATTGCTATTACCAAAAGTCCAATCACAACCAACAATGAAAGCGTAAGGTTATCCATTCAATATTTTTTGCAAAAATAGCGGAATCACGATCGTTTGCCCTCATCCTCGGGCTTAATGTTTTCCTGTTTTCGTAAATTTAGCCTGTCGGAATAAATTTTCAACTTAGTATTTTTGCAATAAATATATAAAATGGAAACTTTAATAGAAACGCCGGTTACATTTACAGCAGGTGCAATTAGTGAGTTAAAAAGATTAATAAGCGAGGATAGTTTTGATAAAACACAATATCTAAGGGTTGGCGTTAAGGGTGGAGGATGCAGTGGTATGACTTATGTTTTGGGTTTTGATGCCATGGAAGATACCGATGATGCTTTTGAAGTAGAGGGCATTCCTTGTGTAATGACCAAAGCACACGGCATTTACTTAATGGGAATGGAAATCGATTTTCAAGGCGGCCTAAACACCCGGGGGTTTACTTTTAGCAATCCAAATGCCAGTAAAACCTGTGGTTGCGGTACCAGTTTTGCAGTCTGATTAGATCAATTTGATTAATACTGATTTTTTGGATTCACTTAAGAAATGGTGAAATTTAGTATTCGATATCTATCTTTTTTTCTCTTGCAGTATGTATCCAGTCCTTCATTTTTTTGTTGACATAATTATCAGAAATCTTAATGCTGGATAACAGCCTGATGAGGTAGTTATAAATGAGTGGAGATAGTTTTCTAATGAAGTTGTATTTCAGAATGTCGTTTTCCAGTCGTTTTATTACCTCCCGGTTATAATTTGTAAACATTTCCTTTCCAAAACTTCCTTTGTCTATTGCTCGTTTGATAAAATGCGCTGCAATGTAGCCTGACATCATTCCTGGTCCGACTCCTTCGCCCGTTGTAGGACAAACCAGACCTGCGGCATCGCCAACCAATAAATAGCCATCTCCGCATGCTTCCCGTCTTTCAGATGCTAGAGGGAGTCCCCAACCAACAGGCGTCTCCAAAGGAATGGCGTTTTTAAAACGATGAGCAATAGCAGGGTCTTCGGTAATTAATTGATTGAAAAGCTTTTTAAGGTCAATTGACTTTTTAGACAATATATTGCTTGCCAAACCACAACCTACATTAGCTTCACCATTTGGCAAAGGAAAAATCCATAAATAAGCAAGTTCCAGCGATTTTGGCAAATAAATCTCCATCATGTTATCACTATTGATATCACTTACGCCTTTCCAGTATTGCCGCAGTGCTCCCGCATAATGGTGACGGTCAATTTTTCTTTTTCCAAGGCTTCTTAGTACAGATGAATGGTCGCCATCCGCTCCAATAATAAACTTAGAGTGAATAGTAAACTGTTGACCATTGCTTGTTGTGCTAATGTGCCAGATGCCGTTTTCTCTTTTGATATTAGTAACCTTAGTTCCTTGTCTGAAGTCTGCAAATTTGGAATCTATTTTTTCTACCAGAAAGTTATCAAAGTATCCTCTTTTGGCTATAAAGAAAAATGGGTAGGGTAGGCTTCTGTCTTTGATTAATACATCATTTGTTTTTCCAAAACCACTAATTATTTTGGCCCCCCACGATTTTACAAATTGGTCATTTGGTAAGACTTCTCTTTCAACTAAAGTAGAATCTAGTTGGTTAAGTACTCGCATTACTTTCAGGTCTAATGCATCTCCACACACTTTATCTCTTGGAAAAGTGCCTGCATCTATAATCATATGCTTAACCTGGAGTTTCGACAAAAAAAGCGAAGTTGTAGCACCCGAAGGACCCGCACCAATTATACAAATATCCTGTTTTACGATGTCATCTGTCACAATATACCTGGGATTTAAATATAGAATAACCAACCAAAAAGACAGGACAATTCAAATGAGTTGATTTTAAAAAATGATGACTACTATTCATCAAAATACTTTAATAAAAGCCTCTTTTCTATCAATTAAAGAAAGAACAAATGCCATTTTAAAATAATTCCATTATCTAAACAGGCTTCTTTAATTCCCAAACCAAAGCACTTGCACCTAAAATGGCAGCATCGGCTTCTTTCAATTCGCTAAAAATCAACTTTACTTTGTTTTTAAATATAGGGAGTAAGTTGGCCTCCATGTGTTCTTGTGTTGGATTGGTAATGAGTTCGCCTGCTTTGCATAAACCGCCAAATAAAATAATGGCTTCAGGTGATGAGAACATAATAAAATTTGCCAAAGCTTTTCCTAACACCTCGCCTGTAAATCTGAATACCTCATTCGCTATTTTATCACCTTGAATGGCACATTCATAAACAATTCTGCTGTCTATTTCTTCGGCAGGAAAATCACGCAATAAGCTTGATTCTTTATCATATTGTGCCATCATTTCCATGGCTGTTAACCTGACCCCAGTTGCAGACGCATAGGTTTCTAAAGAGCCTCTCATTCCCGTGCCCCAATGCAATCTGCCATCAGGAATAATAATAGTGTGGCCAAGTTCTCCTGCAAATCCATCATGACCATATATGAGTTGGCCATTGGCTACAATGCCACTACCAACACCAGTACCCAATGTGATCATGATAAAATCTTTCATGCCTCTTGCTGCCCCATACATCATTTCACCAACAGCCGCTGCATTTGCATCGTTTGTAAGCGCTGCGGGTAATCCAAATTTTTGGGTAATTAGGTCCGTAAAATGAATAATTCCCTTCCACTTCAGATTGGGGGCATATTCTATCGTTCCTTTATAATAGTTGCCGTTTGGGGCTCCAATCCCAATACCCCTAATAAATTCAATTCCGTTTACAGATTCTAATGCAGGACTAATGGCTTCATAAAGCGCATCGATATATTCATTTACATCATCGTACTTATTGGTAGATAATGCACCCCGGTATTTTATTTCACCCCGGGAGTCGACAATACCAAAAGTGGTATTAGTGCCACCAATATCTATACCTATTGCTACTTGTTGGGTTGTTGTTAATGCCATATGACTGGTAAGATTTATTATTGAGCAAATGAGATGTATTAATTAAGCTACTTCAGGTGAAATGTGAATATCTTCATTCTGAACAGCGCTAGTATCGAAACTAATTCCTTGTTTTTTCAAAATACCTTTCACAATGATCGCATACAAAGCAAGATAGGTAAAGCAAGCTACGCAAACCCAATACGATTGGTGAATGCCAAAGCCTGGTATGCTTGATTTTGATTGAATAAAATCAGCAATTTTTCCTTGAATAGGGGGAATAATACCGCCTCCCAAAATCATCATAATCAAGAATGCAGCTCCTTGGGTGGTGTACTTACCAAGTCCCGCAATAGCCAAGCTAAATACCGCTGGCCAAATGATAGAACAAAACAAACCTCCGCTCATAAAAGCATAAATCGCAACAGTACCGGTTGACATAATGCCTATCAACATGGCAGTTAATCCTAGTGTTGCAAAAATCAATAGTGTTCTCACGGGATTTTCTTTACAGATGTAGAAAGCAACAATTTGTACTAAAACACATACAATAAAAAAGTACAAAGGTTTAGGATCGTATTGCGAAAGGGTAATAACCGCTATGACTATTCCAAATGCTACCAATGGTACAATAGCTGTTAGTAACTGCTTTGTTGATGATTTGAAATTGAATACTGAGATAGAGCCTGTTAATCGACCAATCATCAGTCCGCCCCAATACATGGAAATAAATGGGGCTACTTCTGACGACTGATAGCCACCAAAGTCTATTTGTTTAAGCAATTCGCCCATGTTGCTTACTGCAGATACTTCAACTCCAACGTATACAAAGATGCCAAGCATGCCCAATACCAATTGTGGATACTTCATTGCGCCCCACCCATCTGGATTTTTTTTAGCACGCACATTGCTGAACAATAAACTTAGCACTACTACTGCCAATGCACCAAATAACCAAAGCAATCTTTGTTGCTCCATCGGATGTTTAATGGAGTTGATTTCATCATTTTTTGTAGCAATGGTTGTTTCCAAAGTTGCAATATCAGATGATGTAGGATTGGATTTTTTCAATTCGTCAAGTTGCTTAGATATCGGCGCTACTTCTGCTGTTACAGTATCTATCCGTTGTTGTTCAGGGCTGCTATAGCTTCTGAATACAGGTACAAACATGAAAATAAGCAAGCCCGTCATGATCAATAAACTGGCCAATGCTTTTCCAGCTTTTTCTGTTTCCTCATTAGAAACGCCGGCTGGCACTTTCTTAGAAAAATAAAACATGGCGGCTGCAGCAATGAATAGCGTTCCAACGCCTGCATATAATATGATCACTTTGCTCAATCCCAATGCTTGTATTTTTTCATCTGTAATGGCAGCTGTAGTACCAAACAAAGCAAATGCAACAATCAGAGGACCAATGGCAGTACCAAAAGAATTGATACCACCACCAAGGTTTACCCTACCTGTGCCGGTAGCAGGATCTCCCAATGAAATAGCAAAAGGTTGTGCGGCTGTTTGTTGTAAAGAAAAACCAAGTGCTACAATAAATAAACCCACCAACATGCCGGAAAAAGTGTTTGCATTAACTGCAATAATCATTGCTATTGCACCAATAGCTGAGAACAACAATCCATAAACGATGCTCTTTTTATAACCCCATTTTGCTACAAGGTCTTTACCGCCAAATGCACCATAAACAAACAATCCCAATGCGCCGAGGTAGTAAGCAAGGTAAAAAGCGAAATCAATTAATTGACTTTGGAATTGATCTAAATTAAAATAATGTTTACAAAAAGGAATGAATACACTGTTCCCTGCTGCAATAAAACCCCAGAAAAAGAAAACGGTAACCAGTGTGCTTAAGGCCCCGTAATTAGTAGGTTGCTTTGCTTGTTGATTCATAGTAATTGTTGATTTATTTGAATCATGGAAAATAAACAGAAAAACAGTAGCGAAAAATTTTACTTTAAACATCCTTCTATGAAGAATCCTTGCTAATTTCAGCCAAATTCAATTTTAATCAGTCCGGATGGAAATAGTTCATATAGC
>JANMZN010000173.1:0-1820 GCA_031383285.1 Segetibacter sp. | reverse complement strand
CCTCAGCCGGCGGCAAATACTAGACGACATATCATTCATGGAAAGCGATCAAGGATGGAGCATAGAATTAGACAGATTAAGAGAGGGAAAAAAGGTGTATTACAGATATGCTAACCAATCTTTTTCTATTAATGATATGCCCCTTAACGAAGTAGAGATAAATCAATTACAGTCAGCACTAGATATTCTTTCTCAATTTAAAGGCATGCCGCAATTTGAATGGGTGAATGAGCTACTACCCAAATTAAGACAGGGTATGGCTTCTAATGAGGCATCTGCAATGATTATAGAATTTGACAGTAATCAATACCTAAAGGGGATTGAAAATTTGGGAGCAATTCACAATGCTATATACTACAAAAAAGTACTTGAAATTAATTATCAACCATTTGAAAATGAAAAACCCTTTGTGGTGACAATTCATCCTTCATTTCTAAAGCAATACAACAACAGATGGTTTCTTTTTGGTTATAATCCTGAGCAAAATAAATATGACTGGAATTTAGCTATTGACAGAATAAAGGGTATAAAAGAAATTAAAGGGAAATACGAAAAAAATACGATTGACTGGACCGTCTATTTTGAAGACATTATTGGTGTAACCAAACCTGTTGATGGGCTTGTACAAAAAGTGACCTTGAACTTTTATGGCAAGACCGGTAATTATATGGAAACAAAACCTGTACATGGTTCTCAAAAATCAAAGTGGTTGGATAAAAATATATTAGAAGTTAATCTGGAAGTCATTATTAATTATGAATTTGAAAGACTATTATTATCATACGCTGATAGTGTAAAAGTCATTAAGCCTATGGCTTTAAAAAACAGCGTAAAGAATAGACTTAGGAGGGCTATTGAATTATATATTTCTGAATAATTGGGTGCTTTGTTTTTCCTCTCTTAATAAAGCGTTACAAACAAACCCCGTTGGGGTCGAACGTTTGCTATGTTAATCTTGGCTATAAATGTGTGATGCCGTTGGCATCAAAATGAGAGGGAGGCAAATGGAATCAAACCCCCACCAAATCAAAAGCATATTCTTGGTAACTAATCATTTCTTTTTTTTCCTGGGTTTCCATCCATCCTTTTTCTTTATGGCTTAAGTCCACCAAATCCCACGATGAGGTATTTCTAAACTTATTTATAATGGTTTCTATATTTTCTAGCTCCTCTGCGTTGAAATGTTTGCTTTCAAAAGTGCCCGTTGTTTCAAACAATTCTTTTCCGGAGCCGTTCTCTTCTTTTATCCAATTGGAACAGATAAGCCCTTCGTTCTCAAAATAAGTATAAATATTATCGTAAAATGTAGGAACGGGTCCATATTGAATGGATCTATAAGACAATCCTGTTAAAGAAAAACCGGTTAATTTATAATGGCAAAAGTCTGTATAGAACAATAGCTTATTCAGCTTTAATCTGTCGTTGAATGCGGGTTTACACCTGCTAATAAAGGCTACTATTACATTGGCTAGTTTATCTACATTAGGCTTTTTGTACCCTGTGTAATGATTGGCTTCGGCATACTGATTAATGGTAGCGTAAAATGGATTGACCTCTCTTTCTCTTGCAATTAAATATTCCACTCTTGCTTTCGCTTTTTCATAGGCATTTTTGGCAAATTCTTTTTCGGTCCGGTGCAACAATCCAATGAATACATTGGGATCGCAAACCGTATTGATTAAATTGCCAATTGCAGGTGTGGGAATTTCTCCTTTCTCATAGTTACTGTAGCCGTTAACCCCTAAGCCTAAAACCTCGCTCATTTTATTGGCAGGCAATTCAAACTTCTCCCTTAACGCACAAATATCTTCAACAAAAGG
>JANMZN010000256.1:0-5812 GCA_031383285.1 Segetibacter sp. | reverse complement strand
AGCAACCCTATACGCAGCTCTCAACTACCAACCAAAACCCTTTCGCAAACTAAAATCTGTGTGGCTCAAAACGAAACTCAAAAAAATTGACCCCCTCTATAAATGCCAACTTTTGGAGTAATTTGCTCAAGTTGGGTTAAGCAAAAAATATTCAATGCCAGAAGTTTCTTTTATTCCAAAATCTTATCAAGAAGGGTTCAAGAAAATAGATTTGATGTCTGAGATGGACTTTCAATCTATTAAAGATGCTCTTTCAATTATGTCATTGGTGGGATCACGTAGGCATTTAGCTGCTAAAATTTCGATAGAAAAAGGGATAAAGGAAAATATTTTACGAGAGATATTTTCTAGTATTGGTAGTTTAGTTTCATTATTAGAGATAGAAGAAGATGTATTTGCTATTGCCGACAGTATAACCAAAGTAGCAATATCGGAATCAGTTATAAATGAGGTAGATGGTCTTAAATTTAAAGATAGAGTTCTGTTTTTATTGCAGAATCCACATATATTCTACGCTTCCAAAGCACAAGATTTAACCTCTGAATATCCAAATGTTTTTATAGATTCTAAGATTGCAACTGATGTAAGGCCTGTTTTTGGTGTAAAAATTGAAGATAGCCCAAAATGCGGTTTGGTGATTCATAATTTACATATTCATTTTAGGGCACACCAAGAAGGTGAACATAAAGATTTTTACATAGCTTTAGATAGCGATGATGTACAAACATTAATAGAAACATTAGAAAGGGCAAAGTCTAAAGAGGTAAGTTTAAAGGGATTATTTAATAAGGCTAATTTAATAAACTTAAAAGACTAAAATCATGTTTAAATACAAAGAATATACAAACAAAGATTGTTTTGAAAAAGACAATAGAAATGAAGTTTGGCATACTTGTAAAATGGAGAATTTTATATCGTTAAGTGAGGAAAGACACGACTATTATAAAACCATAATCCGCCTACTTCATCACAATCAAGTTTCATCTATAGAAAAAAAGTTTAATAATTTAGCAGAAAAGTGGAAGAATGAAACCGGCTTGTTTTCCACATCAATTCAAAAAGTTAACGATACACTTTTGGATATTATTGGGATGGGGTCAGACATAGTCCCATTTATTTTAAAGGACTTGACTAAGCCAAGTGGAACTGCTCATTGGCATATCGTACTTAAAGCAATTACTAAGGAAAACCCAGTATCTGATTTAGACAATCAGAAAAATAGTTTGATAAAAAAGGCATGGATTGAATGGGGAAAAATAAATAAACCGATATAATAAAAATGGATTTTCCCCCAGGTTTTGTTTTAGCCTTAACCACTTTCCGGCGTGAGCAGCACTTCCCTAATTTAGGATTGTCCGACTTTGAATTTACTTCTTTGCGGGATGAAGACTACAATTGTGTTGCATGGGGGCTTGAAAGCAAAGAAGACTGGATTCAATTTAAAGATGAAGAGGGAAATTACGATTTAAGGATATGCACATACTTAAAGTATTTTGAAGAAAGAGGGTATAGCATAATAACTGATTTAAATGTAAATGAAACTACATTTAAAGTCGCTATCTACTTTGATAAAAATACAGGCGATTTCAAGCATGTTTCACGGCAATTAGATAATGGTAGATGGACGAGTAAAATAGGGGATTGGGAAGATTTAAGCCATTCTTCAATAAAAGTCTTATTGGGTAAGTCTTATGGTAATGATTTTGTACTAATGCAGAAAAATAAATAGTATTTGCAAATCGCCGCCCCAAATTAACTGCACGATTCATTCTCCCGAAATAAGGCAGTTGCAATTTCAAACTGATACACTACTAGGAAGTGAGGTGTTTGTTTTCTGATATAAGGATGTCTTATTTTGCTAATTTTTACACTTATAACTTACAAATGCATTTATCCTTAAATCAACCACTCATTCATTAGTATTTTCTTTATCCGCAATTTTCATATTTTTGCCTTACAATTTTGCCTACTCTGCAAGTGGGTCCGTTGAATAATGGAGTTCCGGAACTTCCGGAATCTTAAAAATTAATTTTATGGCATTACTACACAACCGTGTTTCTCAAAAGGAACTAAAAGAGCGTTTGTACCAGGAAACGGAACCTCGTACCACCATCAGTTTTTATCAGTATCATCCAATTGACAATCCCATTGAGTTTAGGGATGAATTGTATAAAGGACTAAATCCATTAAAAGTATTTGGTCGTATCTATGTTGCCCATGAGGGCATCAATGGACAGGCAAGTGTACCAACTTCAAACTTTGAGGCTTTTAAGGCGTATTTGTACTCTATTCCTTTTCTAAATGGCATCAGGATCAATGTTGCTGTAGATGATGGTAAAAGCTTTTGGGTATTGAAAATTAAAGTCAGGGAAAAAATAGTTGCGGATGGCATTGCTGACCCTGGTTTTAGTATGGAAAGAAAGGGGCGATATGTAAATGCGCAGCAGATGAACAATTTGTTGTTGGACAAAGAAACAATTGTAGTGGATATGCGCAATCACTATGAGTATGAGGTAGGTCATTTTGTGAATGCAGTTGAAGTGCCGAGTGATACCTTTCGTGAGCAATTACCTATGGCTGTAGAGATGCTTCAAAACCAGAAGGACAAAAACATAATCATGTACTGCACGGGTGGCATCCGTTGCGAGAAAGCAAGTGCCTTTATGCTGCACAATGGTTTTACCAATGTTTTTCACCTGGAAGGCGGCATTATCAATTATGCCAGGCAGGTAAAAGAAGCTGAATTGCAAAGTCAGTTTATTGGAAAAAATTTCGTTTTTGATGATAGGCTGGGGGAGCGGATCACCGAAGATGTGATTGCCAAATGTCACCAATGTGGCAAGCCATGCGACACACATACCAATTGCAAGAATGATAGTTGTCATTTACTCTTTATCCAGTGCGTCGAATGTGCTGCAAAGCATGATGGATGTTGCACACCCGAATGTCAGCAGACCTATAATCTCCCTTTGGAAGAGCAGCAAATGCTACGGGAAGGGAAGCAGAATGGGATGATGATTTTCAATAAATCAAAGCAGCGGTTGAGGCCTAGGTTAGGAGAGGGAAAATAACTTTATTAGAAGCAACAGGTACAAATTCCTTTATCAAGATCATATACGGATGTTGCTTACCAATCTTTAGCCCTGATCCTCCAGTTTGGATTGTCTTCCATTTTGCCAAAAGAAAAGATTTTTTCATGCCCGCCAGGCTTTTTCAGGGCATAGGCAGTACCATGTTCATGGGCTATTAATGTTGCTTCTTTAGCTTCACCCTCAAAATGTGCTCTCCATACAGGAAAAAGAAGGTCAAAAGGCCCCTTAACGGAAATGACAGAGTAGATATGCCTTGGAGACTTACCCAATAAAGAATCATGAACTACCAGTACAAGCGTATCGTTTTTGACTGAAATGTACATGGAAGAATAATTGCCATCACCAATAGAATCTGTTTGAATAAAATTGAAGGTAATACCGGATGAATGGATGACGATGTCAGCAACTTCTTTATATACATCAGAACTATTACTGTCAAAAATGGAAGGAAACTGAGCGTTTGCAATAGCCGGGTAAAAAAACAACAAAAAAAACAGTTTTTTCATGATGATGCGAATATATGGGATGAATAAAGACTGGACCTTATTTAACGATTAATCTACTACAAATGCAAATTAGCTTACATTTACATTTCAACAAAATGAAACATGAAAGCTATCATTCTTTTCATTATGTACATTGTTTACGCACAATTGGCTTTTACCCAAACATGGAACAGCAATTGTGTACCCACAGGCAATATGGTCGCCACTTATAGAAACGATGCACATAAATTGGCGATAGCCCGTGTTTATCAAATCAACTCGCAATGGAAAGATAGCATAGATATTCCACAGCCATTTATTGATACTGTAGCTCGGGTCTTGTATGCCATCGAAAATATGGCTTGGACACCAGTGAAGGACACCATCATGAATATGTTTGGTTTTCGTGACTTTGATACAGCCTCTAGCTATTCGTTCGAGGCAGATTCTGTTCACATACATTCAATAGGTTTTTTGGGTACCTTTCAGGGTAGTATATTCATGAAAAAGGTAGTGGTAAAACCTACGTCCGGTTCTGTCTTAGCTACAGAATGGGCAGTTGGAAATTATTACAATACATCGTACCCTATACTTAACTCCTTCCTTAGTAAGTATGGCATCACGGTAAAAGCGAATAGTGTTTTTTTGGGAAACTATTATTTCTTATTTCCACGTTCGGTGAATACAAAAGCTATAACCACAAAAGTAATGGCAATGCCAGATATCAATTATGCAGTAGTAGAAAGCATTATTGGCGATGGCAATTTCATACAAACCAATTACCAGAACGATGGAATACAACTGGAATACCGCAATGGCTGTGGCGACTGTCCTGCAGGCTGCACCTATGCTACCCGTTGGTTTTTTAAAGTTCTCTACAGCAACTGTTCTGTACAATATCTAGGTAGGATACCTATTGCCGATGGCGAAACCGCTTTTCAAAGAGTTTGCTACCGCGGCACCGTAATGGCCAACACATCTATCAGCATTCAGACCTCTTTAAAAAACGACCTTCCTTTAGTAAATTGGAAAATAACTTCCGCTGAAAACATAAAAAATTGCATAGTAGAACGATCTGCGGATGGTAAAAATTTTATGGGGGTAGCCACCTTTACAACAGAATACAGACCCCCATTTTCTACCTACTCATGGACAGATGAACAACCTTCTTCCACGACCAATTACTATCGAATAAAAGCGATTGGGCTATCAGGCGAAATAAGATACTCTGCTATTTCAAAAGCAATGGTAACTAGCCTAAAACATTCATTAGTGATGTTCCCCAACCCTACAAAAGACTATATTCATTTGCAATGCAATAAAATGCTCACAGGTCCAATAACAATAACAATTGCTGATGTTAGCGGCAATATTCTTTTGAAAAAAACTACAAAATTAGATACTAAAAATATTTCCATTCCTACTCATAATATCCAAGCGGGTACCTATGTACTTAAACTGGTTAGCAAATACGATGATTTCAGGCAAATAGTCGTAATTGTGAAATAAGCGATTTTCTTTTAGTTAGATATTTTTTGGTAATGCATACACATAATCCAAGTGATTAGAAGTGCGGTGTAGTGTGTTTAAGTAATCATTTAAGGTGGATTGATATTGAATTTTAAAATCTTCATGCATCTTGGATTCTACTAAGTTGATTACACGTTTCAGCAATAACACGACCTTATAATTATATGCAGTAAAGCAAGTGCCAAACGTTTTTGTACTTATTGAAAATGGAATTTTAAGCACATGCATGATAAGGTCAGCTTCTAGATTTTTATTTTTACAAATTTTTGAAAATTCCGAAATCCTCTTTGCGCAGGCGCCAAGCATTTTTGCTAATTGAAGCTATTGGGAGATACCTTTGTAATTCTTTCTAAATAATATCTCAAGTTCATCTTTAGCTTGTTCAAACAAATGCTGCTCACTATCTTCTTTTTCAAAGTAATTAACTAGTAAATAGTCGTGAAAAGATTTGTCTTTTGAAGCGGCTTTGAGTACAAGTTTTTCCAATTCTTTCCTTTGCAGCTTACAAATTTGTGCAATAATTGTCGATGCTACTTTTGCCATTTTAAACTAACCTCCGGTTTATTTGTCTTCAACTTAAACTATTCATAAGTTGGAATACCCTTTTTACCAAAACTTCTTATTTTCTTTTTCTCCAAAAAGCATATCTACTTTATCATCGTTGATCATAGGTATTTCTACACCTTGTGTGCGATGATAAACACC
>JANMZN010000224.1:0-1679 GCA_031383285.1 Segetibacter sp. | reverse complement strand
TAAATTGCCAATTGCAGGTGTGGGAATTTCTCCTTTCTCATAGTTACTGTAGCCGTTAACCCCTAAGCCTAAAACCTCGCTCATTTTATTGGCAGGCAATTCAAACTTCTCCCTTAACGCACAAATATCTTCAACAAAAGGGATGCTATACCTTTCTCTGTATTGATTGTGTGCCTGTAAAATGGTTAGGGTATCCGACTCTGTTGTTGTAAACTCTTCCAAACATTTTTGGCACTTATGAAAATGTGCTAGCACCTTAAAAACTTCCTTGCGAAAATTTAATTCTTTATCTTCCTTTTTCAATTCTGCGTGACCATCACAATATGGACACTCAATTACTTTTTTCATTTGCTTTCATTTTTGTAGGGGTAAGTAATTGGTCTTTCTGCTTTATGAAATGACATGCAATCAACTCTTTTGTTGGGCAATCCCAAACTGATTTTTATATATACTTCTATTTCCTTTACCTGTACACCGAACTCATAATAATCTGGCTTAGAGTGGTCGAAGGTGTCTTTTGTAGGGCCATCATAATAATTTTCTACAGAAAGGGTTTTCAGGTATTCAATGCGATCAATTGGCAGTATATCTAACTCGGCTATTGCGTCAATATTTTTATCCCTCGGCCTAAAGGCAACATCAAAAAATCTTATCTTTTCGCGAAGTTGCCCGAGAAATACCTCAATTTCTGCTTTAGTTGCCCTAAGGGGTTACAAAAATAGGGCATAATTCACATCAATATAGATAATTTTACTTTTTAATAGCCATTTACAACGAAAAAGTGGTTATTTTATTACTTGCAGCAGTTGAAATATACACTGCGATGGCACTGCGGCAACGCTTACAATGGGCAGTATAATTTTTTGATAATTATCCTTTTGTGATAGATGTATTTTTAAGCAATCCACATCTTGAAAATTTTTGATAATTTAGCATTATGAATAAAAGCGTCAATCGTAAAACTGCAAAGAGCTTTATTTCGGCTATTAAGGGTGCTGCCAAAAATGCACGCCCTAAAGCTTTTAGAAAAAATATGCCGGTGGCCGTATCAAAAAATGGAGAAGTTTACCTTATTTATAAAAATAATAGAGAAGAGAAGCTACCGCCTGAAAAAATGAGCCAATTATAAATGTATTCCTACTCCACGATATAAAATATTTGCCGGTGCAAATGGATCCGGCAAAACATCTTTATTCAATCATCTTAAACAAACCGGCTACATCCACACTGAGATATATGTAAGTGCAGACTGAATAGAAGAGGCCATTAAGAAGAACCTGGTATTTAACTTCAACTCATATAGAGTAAAGGTATCAGAACAAGAATTTCATCAACATATTTTACATTCGGGCTTATATAAAACCAAAATTAAAGACAAATACTTTTTAGATCAGTTTGTATTAACAGGTGGTAAATTAACAATCAAGCTTTCCAACAAAGAAATAAATTCTTATCATGCTTCTTTCATTGCATCCTACCTTGTTGAGAAGTTACTCATTTCGGGTCAGTCTCTTTGTTTTGAAACAGTAATGTCTCATGTTTCAAAAGTTGAAATCATTAAGCTTGCAAAGCAGTTTGGATATAAAACATACTTGTATTTTGTTTTTACGGATAATGTTAACCTAAATATTACTCTTGTAAAATTACGTGTGAAAGCAGGGCAGCATCACGTTGATGAA
>JANMZN010000217.1:0-3450 GCA_031383285.1 Segetibacter sp. | reverse complement strand
TGCCCCATGTTATCTGCTGCAACTTTTAATGGTACACTTACTGACAGTAACCGTATTGATATGAATTTGTGGCGCACCCTTTACCTTCAATTGCAAACTGGGTGGACAAGAGCAACTGCAAACCCATTGCCAGCAATTACTTTAGTAAACACTACCATCAAACAAAATGTGAGCAGTGCTTTGCCCATACCCATTCCTCTATTAATAGCAAGCTATAATAATGTAAAGAGCAATGCTTTCAGTAGCAACCTGCTTAGTTATAATAGCAGCACCAAACAGGTAAGTGACGTGGCAGGGAGAACACAAAGCCCTTATAATTCTAAAACATTATATGCAGCCTGCCCCAATAAAAACATAACTACAACAGGAAGTGAAAGTTTTATAATCTAGGCAAGCATGATATGGAATAATACAGGCAAATCCATTAGCCAAATTCAAATTGATTTTGCAAATGGACAAGGTTTTCAGGCAGTAGCGATTGGTACACCGATAAGTATTACATACACCGATACAGGCTTTAAAAAATGGACAATAAAAGTAACACTAAGCGATAATTCTGTTTTGCAATGCTACAACGAATACAATGTTTTGAGAACAGCAAATGTTTCATCCAGATTTCAATCTCCCCAAAGCGTAATACCCTCATGGGGATTTATAAATGCGGTTAATGGAGTAAGAAACGGTGCAACTGTTTGGGTAAATTATAGCAGGAATAACTTTACAGGCACTTTGCGTAAGCCTTTAATAGTTGTAGAGGGTTATGATGTTAGTTTCATAGCGCCAAGCCTTCAGGATAATTACAGAAGTCGAGATTTTATTGATGCTATTACTTTTGAGCCTGGGAATACTTATGACTTTAATAATCAACTAGACGACATAGCAGGTTACGACTTAGTATTTGTTGATTTTGCTAATGGTGCAGCCGACATTGTTCTAAATGCAGGTGCGGTACAAGAAGTAATAAACCGTGTGAATACCAATAAGATTAATGACAATAGGTTTGGAAACATCCGCCAACAAAATGTAGTAATGGGGCTTAGCATGGGTGGCTTATGTGCAAGGTATGCCTTAGCAAACATGACAAAGAATTTTCCAGCCACACCAACAGAAACAAGATTGCTCATAACTCACGACAGCCCACACAGAGGTGCCAATGTTCCGTTGGGCTTGCAATACATGATACGCATGTTGGGCAGTGTGCAGTTATTTGGGTACAATGTGTATGATATTTACCCAGATTACAATGATGCTATTGGCTTGCTAGATGCACCGGCTACGCAGCAGCTCTTATTGTACAGGGCAAATACAACAAATACTTTTGTAAACAATACCTTTTTAGATGCAATCTATCGGCCAATGATAACCTTTGGTTCTACAGGACCGCAACCAACTTATCGTTTTATAGCCACTGCAAACGGTAATGAATGTGCCAACCCATTATTTAATCCCGGCAAAACTTTTATCAATTTGGGTGCCGGTGTAAGTGCCGGTATTTATGCAAGGTTTTTGTTCTTTAAAGTACCAATATTGGATTACAAACTTGCTGCAGCGGTAGAAGCGTATGCCCTACCGGCAGCAGGTACTACCAACAAAATAGCAAGAGTGTATTCTGAAAACAATTTCAAGCTTTTTGGCTTTATCAATATTTACAGACAATTGTACAACAACACGGCTTATGCCCCGGGTACCCACTTAGCCGTAGATGGTGTACCGGGTTCCAACTATCCATTGTTAAATGTGGATGCGCTCAACCAATTAACCGAGTTGCCCATTTTTAAAGCAAACCTGTATGCTTCTTTTCCCTTAGGTCCGTTCTTAGGTGGGTACTTTGGTGTGTATGCTTACAATGAAGGGGTTTCTTACACTTTTACTTTTGTACCAGCAGCAAGTGCTTTGGATGCAGGGCCATATACCACTCCAATCTTTTCGCAGAAATTCGTAAATGGTACCAACCAAAACTATCCATCTACTAGCGAAACATTTATAGCACAAGAAACCGTACAAAACAATGCTTCGCTTACCAACAATGTTCACATAAGGTTTACGGCACGCAACTCAAGATGGCTTTTTAATGAAATGGAAAACCAACCCAATCTTGAAAACTGCTCAGGCGAGTGTGCCAATGCCTATTTTATAAAAGGGGATGATATTGTTTGTACCAATTCAACAGCATATACTGTACCGGGGTTATCTAATAATGCAACCATAACATGGTCGGTAAGCCCTACAGGCATTGCCAACCTTTCGTGTACTACGTGTAAAAACGTTATCCTAACAAAAAACACGAATGGCGTGGTAACTCTTACAGCTACCATCAACGGTGGATGCAGCAGTTCATCTTTTGCCAATCCGCCAACCAAACTTATAACTATTGGCGCACCTGCACCATCCATCACAGCCATTAAATCGTCTCAATCGGGAGAACCAACTATTTACGACTTTACAGCCAACACCATTCCTGCTTCTACCTACAGTTGGTATGTAAACAATGTGGTTCAGCCCAATGAAAACTACCAAACTTTTGACTGGTATTTCCCCTGCAAGGTATCAAGAACCATAAAATGTCGCATCAGCAATGCTTGTGGCATATCAGCTTTTAGCAGCAGCATTTCCAGGGTAGGCGAATGCAGGCGTGCACAGGTACACAGGTTCGTCATCACACACCCTTTAACCACTCCCAACCTGCTCAACATAAAAGTGGCTACCTTGTCGCAAGACCTGCTAAAACAATACTTTTTTGAAGAAGTAGATTTAGCCAATGAGGAAGTAGTGCGGGTACGATTGTTCAACAAACAAGGAGAAATGCTGCAAGAGGTAGATGGTGCTCATCGTTCTACCTTAGATATGGATATAACGGGCTTGGCAGAAGGTACTTACAATATAGAAGTTATAGGCCAAAACGATTATACAGAATTACAAACCTACTACCTCACTATTGTAAGTACTGAACAAAATTTATGCGAAGCAATTGCCACCGGTTCTGTCTCCATCACAGGCAATCAGGCAGAAGAAAGGCTGTATGTGATGCAGCAACAACTTTACTATACGCTGCAGTACGACCGAGACCTATTAAATAGTTCAGCAACGCTAATTGACTTTTCCGTTAGCGGCGGTCAAAATAGTTTTGGCTATATGTTTCGTATAGATGAAGCATTGTATAACGGTGAGTATGCTACCGCTCTAGATTTGGTTAATGAATTTTCTCCTATCAATGAGGTAGATCAAAATTATAAAAACTACTACAACTTGTATATTCAATATGCTACACAAAGCATAGATACTGTCGAATTAACAGAACTGTATGCCATAGCAGAAAAATGTCCATTAACAGACGGAGAAATAGTGTATGCAGCACGGGCATTGTATAACCTGCTATCACAATCGAGCGATACATTCAATACTGCCTGTAGCAATATTGGATACCGAATGGTCAATACCACAGTAAAGGAA
>JANMZN010000214.1:0-3222 GCA_031383285.1 Segetibacter sp. | reverse complement strand
TTTTATTTCGTCCGGTATCATATTGAAAGAATACATACCTGTTTGCTTTTCATTCTTAACGTCGTATGTTAAAAGAATAGTTAGCAACAACTGGCCTTCAGGGCTTGTCACATAGCGATAGGAAAAATTGTGGTCTTTGTCAGAATCATATAAATAATGAGTAACTAAATAAGGTTCCGCAATTAGCCCATAACTAGTTTTTTTGCATTTTCTGCTAAATTTATCGTATTCGTATTCTTCTACCTTTGAAACCGGCCATTTAGGGTTTATTAATTCATATTTGGTCAAAAGCCCATTGTTATCGTAATGATAGGATTCTTCAATAACTCCATCTGAACTGATATTATTACTCGATACAATTTTTTCCTCGCCTTTTATTTTTGAAAAAGAAAAGGTTTCTCTCTGGACAATTTCTCCGGTATCGGCAAAATCTAAACTCTTTATCACTTTGCCGGTGCCATCATAGAAAAACTGCTTGTATGGATTAGCCATTTGGAGGCCAGCAGGTTTTCCAAATGCAAAGGGAATATAAGTTACAATTGAAGTAGCAATACCCATTTGCCGGTTAATATGTACATAATTAGCCCGTGCAACAGCATTTTCTACTGATGATACTAAATTTTTGCATTGTATTTCTTCAGTAATACCGGACATATATTTTATTATTTATAGTAATTTAATGTTCAAAAAAATCCTCACAAATAATTAATTACTCAATAAACTGACCAGGTCCTGATCTCCCCTACAGTAACTGGCACCACATCAGAAACATCCACTGTAAAACGGTATTCTTTGCGAGCCTGTGTCAGACGCTCTTTTGGATTAAAGAAACTTAGTGTAACATCATAACAATCTGATCCTGGCCGGCAAATGGGGCTCTTGGCAACTGAAATATCATTCAACTCAAGGTTTTCTTTAAGGGCAGATGCAAAAACCGAGCTAACCTGGAAGGCATTGGTTGCCGCATAGTTGAGTGCCCTTTCCTGTGGTGTAACTCCGAGGTTGCGCATTTGATAATAAATCCTGTTAAGAAAATTGGTTACATTTTCAGCCAGCACCCTTGCTGAGCCCTTTGCACCGGTGGCAGCAGAAACAAGAGCCTCTGTTGTCCAGGAGTACATTCCTCGCTGACGGGGGAAAAGATTTGAAACAGTCTGCCCCATTAAAAGCCTTGTACTTCCTTTTGACTGACCCGGTACCGAAATACGCTGAATGATACCATTTTGCTGCTGCTCAAAAAACTCGCGTAATTTGGCGTATACAAGATGGGCATGATTTCCGGAGGGATATATTGCATAAACCGGCGTTGCATCAATATTAAGTGTCCATACCAGTTCCTCTGCATCCTGTGGATTGGCTTTCAGGTATTTCAGGATTGCTGCAGGGTCGTTGGGGTTGGCACCGCCCATCGACTGTACAAAGGAATCCCGGTGGGCTTCACTTCCAAAATCATAACTGATGTTTCCCAGCGCATAAACTATTACCGGGGCATCTGCTTTGGCGCCGCCACCGCATCCGCAATCAGATGGGTCTATTTCGCCAGATGGATAGAGTTCTGTTGTATTAGTCATGGCTTCATTTAATACCTGGACTTCTGTGTTTTGGTTTGCTGTGTTTTGTTCCATTTTTTGAGTGTTGAAGGTTTTAAAAAATTTAGTTGAATTGGTATTTTCAGAAACAGAGTTATTTGTTTCTGAAGGATGTATAGCCGGTCCATCCCGGGACAAACTGATTGATGATTCCATAATATGTTCCGAATCATTAATTGCAGACTCATTTGCAGATGGTGCTACCGCTATTTTTTCCTCCTGAATATTTGAGTAATCCCCAGTTGCTGCTATTTCGCTTGCAGTTTGCGTTGTTTCCAATGCTGCTTCTATAAGTAAATCTGAATGATACACTTCATTTACTTCAGAAGGTGTTGCCAAAGCAGGTTCTTTAGTTTCTGCTTTTTTGTTTTCCTTCATAGAAATATTTTTTTCATGATTAGTGAATTCAATCCCTGATGCCAGGATGCCTGGATTTTTTCTGATGGCCTCAAGGGCTGCGGGCAGGTTTAATTTTCCGCCCAGAAAGCGGTCGCAGTCAATACCGCACTCGCTTGAGCAGGGAATGGCTGTTTTTTCGAGAATAGATTTGATGGCATATGCATCAGGTTTTATGCCCCGCTGTAACTGCAAACTCATCAGCAAACCCACTACACCTGAAACTACGGGTGTAGCATAACTGGTAGCGCCATTAGTCTGAAATGTTTGTCCACCCGGTAATGCTGCTATAAGACCTTTGCCCGGGGCTAGAATACCATTATTCTTGTAACGGTCACCAAAATTTGTTTCCGTGGTAGGGTTACCATTTTCATCCATTGATCCCACTGCCAGTACCTGATTGTCGGCAGCCGGTACATGCAGACATCGGCAACCATCGTTTCCTGCGGCGGCAACAATCAGCACCCCGGCCTTATAACAATCATCAATGGCTTGTTTTAATAAAAATTCGGCGTCTCCATATTTTGAAAATTCACCACCACTGATATTGATGATATTGGCACCTTTATCTAAGGCTAATTGTATAGCTCCTGCAAGTCCTGCCTGTGATGCTGAAGTAAATTCCCCTTTATCATTTTCAGTGTAAATGGGAATGATTAAGCTACTACAACCGGGGGCCACTCCCTCTACTATGCTACCGGGTTTTCCAAAGATTAGGCTACAAACAGCTGTACCATGTTTTTTTGCCAATCCCGTTGATGCCAAGGGCATTACTGCATTTGAAGGCAAGTGTACTAATTTTCCACCTGACGTATTAAAGCAAGGATGTGTCAGGTCAACTGGTCCGTCTAATACAGCTATCTTGATTAAAGGATCGCCGTTAGTTTGTGATTTTATTTCAGAAAGACCAGCAATAATTGGCATAAAAGTGTAATAAATAATTTATTGTAAAAGATATAATTCTAAGAATTAAATTATTACCATGATTTGTTATTTAAGAAACCTAAGAAACCATTAACAGCGAATTACAAATTTACCAGGTAAGTATTTTATTTTCCAAATGACATCAATCTATTGTCCATCTATTGTCCAACTATCTATTTGCACAATATTTGTACAATAAGGGATTTATTATTTGATAAATATTATTTTTTACATTTTCATTTTGTAAAGCTTCGTGCTTCATTTTTCTAAAATCCCTGTTCGGATACTGGTCATTTTGCGGTGCACGTAAATG
>JANMZN010000194.1:0-11743 GCA_031383285.1 Segetibacter sp. | reverse complement strand
CTCATATCAAATCTCACCCCACCAGAAATGGTAAGCTGTTTAAAAGTTTTAGCGGTAACTGCAAAGATTCCAGCATCAAAAAGATTGTACTCAGGTATCAACTTTTCATCAGCTTTATTTCGATTTTGTTGTTGCATTCCATTCATACCAAGTGTAGATTTCCATCCATTTTTTTGAGCTAAATGAAACTGAAAATTATAATTTATGGTATTAAGATCGAAGTAAAGTTCGGGTACTTTAGGCGCATCGGGGTCGGCAAATTCCCGTCTTTGGTTTCTTTGATAACCTATAGTAGCTGCCAAGCGATGGAGTCCTATTGAAAAACTATTATCCAAAGCAATTTTAAAATGATTGACTCGTTGATATGGGGTTATAAAGTTGCGGCTATTTAGTTGATCATCATTGGCAATTGCTTCATATTGGGTTTCAGGAAATATGATAAATTTTCCGGAGGCAGCGTCTCTAACGCCTTCTGGTATTCCTAACTTTTGATTAAAACTGGTGATGATTAAATGGCTAAATCCCCAAGCTTTGTTTATCCCAACATACCCACCTAGGTTTTCTTCTTTAAACCGGCTATTGAGTATAGAACCGTCATATTTGTTCTGGTAATCCTTTGCAGATTTAATTGCACCATAAAGGTTCCAATTCAATCCATTCAATAAATGACCTGATAAGTCTGCATAACTGCTAGTCGTACTATTGTTATCTGTGTAGCTACTATATAAATTGCCCTTAATAGTACCTGCTGTTATGGGTTGGTTTGATAGAATATTGATAACCCCTGCCATTGCATCGCTACCATACATTAGGGAAGAAGGTCCTTTAAGTATCTCCACTTTTTTTACGCTTTGTTCGTCTATTTCTATCCCATGTTCATCGCCCCATTGTTGACCTTCTTGCCTTATGCCATCATTTATGGTAACCACTCTATTTGAACCCAAGCCTCTTATGATCGGCTTTGCTATAGCCGGACCGGTGGAAACAATAGATACCCCCCCCTTTCTTGCCAACGCTGCCATAAGATTGGGAGCGGAAGATTGCATTAATTCACTTTTTTTGACTAAAGACACAGCTTGAGGAGATCGTTTCAATCTGGTAGCAGAAGATACTCCTGTTACGGTGACAGCTTCTTGCTCAACTGCCGTAGAAAGCAATACAAAGTCCTTGATGGTTTCTCCATTAACAGCTACATGCTGAATGGAAGCAGCAAATCCTTGGTAGGTTATTTCAACCAAGTAATTGCCTTGACTTACAGAAGGTGATTGATATAAACCAATAGAATCGGCAATGACCAATACCCTGATGTCATGAATAAATATGGATGCCCCGGCCAATACGTTCCCTTTCTCGTCAGAGACCTTACCTTTTAATACGCCTCTCTGAGCATTTTGAGCAAAAGAAAAATTACAGATTAGAAAAGAAAAAGTGAAAATGACCAAGGTAGAAAAAATATACTTCATAATTTTTGTAACAATGTTGCAAATATAAAGTATTGAATATTTCCTGGGTTATTATCTGACAAAAAAAATGTTAAAGCGAAAAGGCAAATGATTGAGCATGAATTGCGTTATAAAACCACAGGATGCCTTTCGAATGGCTTATTCCTATCAAACAAATATCGATAGGTAACCATCCTGCGGCTTTGGTTGGCACCAATGGCTTTATAAATTCCTACCATTTTGGGATTCCAGTCCCCTGCCCACCCCATCTCCATAGAATCGTATTTGTTCGATTCTTTAATTACCAATGATCCTGCATAAATCATAAAGGCATCTATTCCCAATGCTTGAAACTTTGGAACGATCCCAAATGCCACTCCATTTATCTTTCTGCTGGGGTTGGTCATTTTTAAATAAAGGAGCTTCAATTTCTGAAACCAACCAAACTTACCATCTAAATGTTTAAAATATTGATTCAAGTCAGGAATGTTCATCCACATACCAATTGGATCCTCTTTGTAATAGGCAAACCAAACAAGTTTTTCATCCATAATTGGCTTCATCTTATTAAAAATCTTCAACGCAGCATCGTAGCTGATTTCTTTGCCACCTTCGTGTTGGGCCCATGCAAGGTTGTAGATAGTGGTAAAGTCCTTTGCATACTTTTCTAAATTGTTCTTTTCTGCATGCTTAGCTGTATAATCTGCCTTGGACGAGAACTTATTATATCGCTCCTGGTATTTTTCACTTAGTTCTGCCGCAACCAGAATTTTATAATAATACTGATTATAAAAATTCTGAAAACCATACCCTTCGAATAGTTTTTCGTAATAAGATGGATTGAATGAAATGCCGTACATAGGTTCTTCTTCAAATCCTTCAACCATCAGGCCCCACCATTTATCTCTTTCGCCAAAGTTTACGGGGCCATCCATACCTTCTATGTCCTTATTTTTCAGCCATGTTTTTGCCGTATCAAACAGCATATTTGCCGCATACTGATCATTGATGCAATCAAAAAAACCACAAGAACCAACAGGAAACGAATCTCCTTTATTCACGTACTTTGAACTTACAAAAGCCGCTATTCTACCAATTACATTTTGGTTATCATCTAAAAGAATCCACCTTTTGGCTTCTCCATACTTAAATGCCTTATTTTTTTTAGGATCAAAAATAGCCTCCACCTCATTCTCTAAAGGACGGATGTATTTTGGGTTGTGTTTGTTCAATTGAACATTCACTTGGTTAAAAAAATTTCTTGATTCTTTATTCGTAACTTCATTTACTTGCATAGGCTGTTAGCACTGTTCTGTTCAATAATTATTCAAAAATAAGGGCTTATCTAACAATATTCAGCAATGAAGCTATCCTTATATTCCTTTTCATGCATGTCATCTTTTTGCCCTATCAATTTATACTTAATAAGATTAATTGGGGGGTCATATAATGTAAAACTCTACCAAAACCGAATCTGAAACATCCATTTATGATAAACCTCACCATGTGTGGTTTGATAATTGAGTAACTTTATACAAGCAAATAATTATGGAAAAGCAAAGTTTTTTTGTAGAAGTTAAGGACATGGTAGAAGAATATGTAGAAGATCGTCTACTACTTATGAGGCTTCAACTAACTGAAAAAGCAGCTAAATTATCATCAATTGCTTTCTTATTGATTGGTATTGGTATGATATGCCTTATTTTGTTAATGATCATCAGTTTTATAGTCGGGTATTGTTTATCTAAGGCCACAGGGAGTTACCCAATAGGTTTTGGAATATTGGCCATCATTTATGTGCTCTTGATTTTTCTGCTGATCATCATTCACAAAAAATATACTGGTAAAATAATTTCAGACAGAGTAGTTAAATTTTCAATGGAGAATAATGAAGCGTAAATCATGAATTATAAAATAAAATATAACTTGTCACATATCAACAATCTAGACGCACTCAAACAAGAACAAAGTAAGGTGAGACAGCGAATTGCGTATAGGGAAGATGAATTAAAGTTGAAGATGTATGAAATACCCGCCGAAGTAACAGCAGCAGGTGTAAATAGCTTTATTCCAGCCATATTAAGGGGGAAAGTATCCGAGAGTATTTTAAAAGGGGGCAAAAAGCTAATTAATGCATTGCTGTTGCCGGAAGATAAACGCCCTACCAATATACTTACAAAAGCTGCAAAAACAGGGGGGCTTATTATGATTTTGAAAAAAGGCTTCCGGCTTCTGTTAAAAAAATAACGATCACACATCCATAAAAATTCTACATAAATATAGACAAACAGTCATTGCTGTATCTTCGCATTCCTATGGCTAAGTATGCACACGACACTATTGTTCCTTTCAAAGACAGTGATCTGAATAAAAAACAGCAGGTTGCTACTATGTTCGATAGAATTGCGTTCAGGTACGATTTTTTGAATCGATTTTTATCTGCGGGAATAGATGTGAGCTGGAGAAAAAAAGCAATACTACATTTGAAAGATATCAAGCCTACATATGTGCTGGATGTAGCTACAGGCACAGGTGATGTAGCAATTATGACCCAAAAAATG
The DNA here is from genome assembly GCA_031383285.1 of Segetibacter sp. Taxonomy (GTDB): domain Bacteria; phylum Bacteroidota; class Bacteroidia; order Chitinophagales; family Chitinophagaceae; genus Segetibacter. The sequence goes on along the minus strand of JANMZN010000194.1, from coordinate 7,740 downwards.
CTACTCACACCAAAAGTTACGGGAATAGATATTTCTGATGGAATGCTTGAGATTGGAAGAAAAAAAATTGAAAAGCTACATCTTCAGGAAAAAATTAATTTGGTGAACGGTGATAGTGAAAAAATTAATTTTCCGGATAGTTCATTTGATGCCATCACTGTAGCATTTGGTGTACGAAATTTTCAAAATCTGGAGAAAGGGCTTCAGGAAATGTATAGAGTATTAAAACCTGGCGGTAAATTGGTTGTACTGGAGTTTTCAAGGCCAAAAAATAAAATAATCAGGTCCGCGTATAATTTCTATATGAATAAATTGGCCCCCAATTTTGGAAATCTTTTTGCGCGTAATAAAGACGCCTATGAATACTTGAATGAATCGGCACAGCGGTTTCCAGAAAGAGACGAATTCAGAAATATTTTGGAAATTTGTGGTTATAAAAGAACAATTATTCAGCCTTTAACGCTAGGAATTTGTTGTATTTATTGCGGAAGTAAGTAATTTGATAATAAAAACAGGGTATTAACAGTTATTTATAACAACATAAACCGCAAAAACAAAATCAAAGGTATCTTGCTTCTATTAACGTTTAAATATTGCATATAGACAGAATTGTACCCGATTAACAAAGTATCTTATCAATGATTTTAATTGGAAATACAGGCTGTTTTTATAATTGCAGGAAGAATATCTTACTTTCAGCTGTAGGCTGTTTGCTCATTATCAATGGTTTTTCACAAAAAGAACTATTCAGAGCAGATCACGATGATTGGCCTTATTATTTTGGTATGTCCATAAGCTACAACACGTCTACGCTTCATCCATCAAAAGATCCTACGTTTATACAAAATGATAGTGTAATGGCTGTTGAACCCGGGAGTAGCGGAGGAATAGCATTAGGTCTTGTTGGGACATTACAATTAAACAACCGGTTTTCAATAAGGGCCAATCCTCAACTTATTATAGGTGGCGCTAAATACTTTACCTATCTACTCAGGTACCCCGGCTATAATGAAAGGACTATTGAAAAGAAGACTTTACCATCTACTATTGTCAGCTTTCCATTTCAATTTAAATTCAACAGTGACAGAATAGGAAATTATAGAGCATTCATTTTTGGAGGCATCAAATATGACTTTGATTTAGCCAGTAATTCTCAGGCTCGGAATGCTGAGGATCTTGTAAAACTAAACAAGAGCGACTTTGGATTAGAGGCGGGAATAGGCATGAGCTTTTATCTCAGATTTGTAACCTTTTCACCTGAGATTAAATTCAGCAATGGTTTATCGAATGTTCATAGCAGAGATCAAAACCTGAAGTTCAGTAATGTATTGGATAAACTGAGCTCCCAATTAATATCTTTTTCTATTATCCTGGAGGATTAATATTGATTGCCATAAAAAAAGCGACTAAGAAAACTCAGCCGCTTTATTATTTGCATCAAGAAATTATTAAAAATCAAATACTCGCCTCACACTATTTAGCCTTATTCCAACAGACATAACTGTGGTACTTGTTTTACCCCCAATCTGCATATCATAAATTCTATGCTGTGCTGCGGCATCAATAAACAAGCCTTCACGGAGTTCATAAGAAGCATAAAAGTTCAAATTGAGTGCTTTCACTTGGTTTCCGCTGCCTACAAAATAGCCATAAGTTCTTGTTCTGGTATTGTAATCTCTGAAAATATTGCTTCCATAATTCTGCCCTAAAGAATCTAACCCTTGCTGAAAGTAGATTGCTTTTGCTTCGAGGTAAACCCTTTTCAATGGACGATACCTCACTATACCGACAAATTCCTGAATGCTGGCCCCCAAAGGGTGAGCCAAAGGTTGATTGTAGTGTGAATATTCTGCCAATGAATCAAAGTGAGAGTAAGTAAATGGTCTGATCCGATTTGTTTCTAATTGTACATCAAGATTGCGTAAGCCGAAAGCTTCAGGATATTTAATGCCAAGTTGGTATCCAAACTTATTTGCCCAATAACCTGTTGATTTAAAAACTTCGCTCAGCTTAAATTCATCCAAAGCCAATTGCCCATATACCTGTACTTTCTTTTTTATATTGGCCTTAAAGTTTAGACCAACCAATGCATTGTCGGCACTGCCAATATCGCTTTCCGCAGGACGAAGGAATAGTACCGGTACTAAATACTGAAAGTCAAAATGATCTCGCCGTCCAAAAGTAACCGCATCAAAAACACCTATGTTCAGCCATTTTGTTGCATTAAAACTGAGTTGATTCATTCTGAAATACTTTCTTGAAAGCAAAGAATTGCCTGATGCTCTTCGTTGCAAAGGAATTAATTCCATAAATAGATTTTCATAATTCAACTTCCAAATTCTCGTATTGAATTTTAGAAATAATGCATTTCCTGAAAAATTACTCATCAACAGACTTCTAAATCCATCTCCAATAAAATTTCTATCATACCCAAACTGAATGTCAATGTATTTGGTAGCGTTAAAACTTATTGATGCCCTATTGTCGAAATAATCGTAGCCACCTGCAGCTTTAAAATTTTTATAAAATCTTGCACCTGGAACGGCTGTGTTGGCCGTTATCCATTGTTGCACATACGCAGGATCTCTTTCCTGGTTATCGGTCAAATAGATATCGAAAGCAACTTTTTTTGCAATCAATCCGCGAATAGCAAACCCCCTACTGTTTAAAAACAAATTTTGGGTATTACCAGACTCAAACATCTGCTGATACTGTATTATAGGATTAACTGATAAAAAAAAGTCTTTTGTGTTAACCTGGTACAGATCGGCAGGTGATGTATAAAAATACTTACCCAGCGACTTTTTACTTTTGAAACTTTCCCTGGGAGTAGACCACTCCATATTTCTTACAAGCATGCTGTTGATATCATACTGATCTACGGCAGACAATTTCATAGAACCTGCACCGCCGGCTCGAAAAGCACTATCCAATTTTTCAACAGCAGCAACAGTCCGCCGGCGATTCAAGGGCTTAATGGTCGAAAACATTAATTCAGGGTCTCCACTCATTATTTCTAGCCGGTCAACCAGATTATAATCCTTTGACCCAAGCGGAATATGAGAACTTTGAGCAAAGGAAATGGCAGGAACCAATAAAATTAAAAAGATGCGCAGAGTTTTAATAATTTGCATGCAATACAATTTTGGTAAAAAATATGAATTATTTAATAAAAAACATACAGGTTGTTAACGAAGGTAAAACATTAGCTGCTGATGTTTTAATAAAAGACGGTTTTATTCACAAAATAGGCAGTCAAATTGCTGTAAAAGAAGCAATCACTGAAATTGATGGTAATGGTCGTTACCTATTGCCAGGTGCAATTGATGACCAGGTGCATTTCAGAGAACCGGGCCTTACACACAAGGCAAATATTTATACCGAAGCAAAAGCTGCTGTAGCCGGGGGTGTAACCAGCTTTATGGAAATGCCTAACACAGTACCTCCTGCTTTTACACAGGAAATACTAGAGGATAAGTATGCCATTGCAGCGGCATCATCGCTGGCTAACTATTCATTTTTCATGGGAACAAGCAACGAAAATGTAGAAGAAGTTTTGCGAACCAATGAAAAAAAGAATGATGTATGTGGTGTAAAGATTTTCATGGGATCCTCTACAGGAAACCTCCTAGTTGATAATCCCCTTGCTCTTGAAAAACTGTTTGGTGGTGTAGAAGTTTTAATTGCTACTCATTGCGAAGCTGAAGGCATCATAAAAAGAAACTATGATGAAATGAAGCGGAAAAAAAATCAACTAGAACCTTCCGATCATCCAATCATCAGAGATGAGGAAGCTTGTTTTGAGTCGTCGTTTTATGCTGTCCAATTGGCAAAAAAATATGATACCAGGTTGCACATTTTACACATCAGTACAGCAAAGGAATTACAGCTATTCAGTAATATGTTGCCATTAAAGGAAAAAAGGATAACGGCAGAAGTCTGTGTACATCATCTGCACTTTACCAGCGACGATTATGCACAGCTTGGTTACAAAATAAAATGCAATCCTGCTATAAAAGCACCACACAACAGAGAAGCACTTTGGAATGCTTTGCTCGATAATCGCCTTGATGTAATAGCTACAGACCACGCACCACATACATGGGAGGAAAAACAGGGCACCTATGAGCAAACCCATGCCGGCCTACCGTTGGTGCAGCATCCTATGTTACTGATGCTACATTATGTAAAACAAGGCAAACTAACTATAGAAAAACTTGCTGAAAAAATGAGCCATGCAGTTGCAGATTGTTTTCAAATAGACCGGAGAGGATATATTAAGGAAGGCTTTTATGCTGATTTGGTTATTGCAGACCTGAACACTCCATCAATAGTAAGTAAAGAGAACCTCCTTTACAAATGTGGGTGGAGTCCATTAGAAGGGTTTCAATTTCCGGCAACCCTTACACATACTTTTATAAATGGCAACCTTGTTTATGGAAATGGCGAGTGGAATGAATCTAATAAAGGAATGAGGTTAAAATTTGACAGATAAACAAACCTACACTTTACAGAAATAATAGCCGGTGCAAATAGACAAAACTACACTTAACGATCTTTCTATCTTTCATTCAGATGAAGAACAGTCTGTATTTCATCATTTCAACTTTACTACTTCAATAGGAGGAAAAGAATGGCTACGACATTTATTTGCACATCCTTATTCTGAGATAAACAAAATAACAGATACCCAACATGCGCTCCAACTAATTTTAAAACACGAAAAGAACTGGCCAACTATTATAACCAATGGAACTGTAATGGTTATAGAGAAATTCTATGAAAATCCACTAGAACCCATTCCAAACTATCCAAACTATTTATCTGCATTATCATACAAGTTCTTCAATTCTGCTGATTGTTCTCTTGTAAAATATTCTGTCAATCACTTTGCAGATTTTGTAATTGGGCTGGAATTGCTGACTTCAATTTTCGAGCATGAAGAATTACCCGGACTGTTAAGAAATTTAATAAACAGAATTAAAGCGGTGCTAAAAAAGGATATAATTGATCAGTTGATTTCATTAAAAAAACAGCAAAATATTTCTTTGATTGATTATCTCACTTTTGGCATGTTTCTAAAAAACAAATTTAAAACAGAAGCACTAGAACTCATAAACCTTTACAGTCATTTGGATGCTTTATACAGTATGGCAATAGCCTGCAAAACATTTAGCTTTAGCTTTCCGAATATGCAAGTTGGATCAACCCCCTATATATCTGCTAGCAACCTATACCACCCTTTGCTATCTACACCTGTTGCTTACAAACTAGAACTTAACCAGCAAGCGAATTTTTTATTTTTAACCGGTGCAAACATGGCTGGTAAAAGTACTTTCATTAAAGCAATTGGAGTGGCTGTTTATCTTGCTCATCTTGGCATGGGTGTACCGGCAAGCAATATGCAGCTTAGTTTGTTTGATGGCCTATTAAGCAACATTCATGTAGAAGACAATATTACCCGAGGCGAAAGTTATTTTTTCAATGAAGTTCAGCGCATCAAAAAAACAATTGATAAAATAAATGATGGTAGAAACTGGCTCATTCTAATTGATGAATTGTTTAAAGGTACCAATGTGCAAGACGCTATGAAATGCAGTACCGTTGTAATAGAAGGTTTATTGAAAATGAAAAATGCACTTTTCATTCTTTCTACTCATTTGTATGAGATTGCAGATAATCTTCGACAATACAAAAATATCAGTTTCAACTATTTCGAAACAAGGATAGAAGATGGACAACTGGTATTTAGCTATCAATTAAAAGAGGGCATTAGCAACGACCGGCTAGGCTATCTCATTCTTAAAAGAGAAGGTGTGGTTGAATTGCTGGAAAATTTATAATTGAATGCAGAATAATATCCTGCCTTAGTATTTTAAATCCAAAAAAAATTATTGCACTTTAGCCAACCACAATGAGGCATTCATAAACAATTGCCGATGGCTGTACAAGGACCAACTTACATACAAAGTATTTCCAGAAGCTCCTGTACCATCGTCCATTGGAGAGCTATCTCCTACAACAAATACACGGCCGGTACCAAAGGTTGATGATGCAGCCATTACCTTATTAGTGCTTTGACTATAAGTATTGCGCCAAACCAAACCTTGCACCGTTCCATTAGCGGTTGGTTGCAGGGTCATGGTAGTACCATTGTTAAACTGGACTTGACTTACAGACCCTACGCTTCCATTTAATATGGGATTGGTACTTGCACCAGACCAAACATTTGTTGCAGTTTGAGAAATGTTGACAAGATCAAAAGTAAATCCGAAAGGATTGTTGTTGATTGTGTTGTTTGTCATTAGATCATTCCAAACTTCAGGAGAATCCAAGCCATCATTGTTGCGGTCAGAACTAGTATGATCAGCTACCATAAATAATCCGCCGCCATTTTGAACAAACGTTAATATCGCAGTTTTTTCAGCAGCAGTAAATACTTTATTTGGCTCGTCCACTACAAACACATCATATTTAGAAAGGTCCTGAGCATTGTTAGCATTTCCATAAGTTATGGTACCACTCGATGGCAATGTTTCTACAAAATGACCTGCCTTTACCAATGCAATTCCCCAGCTTGATAAAGCACCTGTCCAATAGGTTTCGGTTGTTGTAGAAGTAATGGTTGATTGTAAAGGGGTAGGTACCTTTTGAGGTGTGTTATTATCCTGATCAATCACCCAATCAGCATTGCCTGCAGTCTCAGCCTTTGTGGCATCAAAAAGGTATCGCTTGGAAGCTGAAACAGGAGTATTGATGATAAAGGTGATACCAGAACTTGCAGCAGCACCAGCAGTAGTAACAGTTATGGAAGCTGACCCGGCTGATGAAATATTTGATGAAGGTACAATTGCTGTAAGACTATTAGTACTTACATAAGTGGTTGATAGCGCAACTCCATTCCAATAAATTATAGAACTGGTTAAGAAATTGGAACCAGAAGCTGTTAATATAAATGAACTTCCCCCCGCTGTTGCAACAGCCGGATTAATAAAACTTAATACCGGACTATTTACAGGTGCAACATAAGAGGTAAGGGAAAAATCATCAAAGTTGATTCTATTGGTGCTTCCATCAGTTTTCCTTATCTGAAATCGGATATTGCCTGAAATATTAATGGTAAAATTAGCTGTCTGCAATACAGCAGTAGTATTGATTGTAGATCCGCTTTGAATGTAAGATGCACCGCCATTTATACTATACCAAAGTTGCCAGGAAGCCGCAGCATCCGATCCATACAAGGCATGTACAATAGAAACGGTAGAAGCACCTGTAGTATAATCAAAGTTAGTAGTAAGAATACCGCTATTGCGCACCCTTGCCGACTGCAAACCATTTCTTTTATCTGAAGCGGTGTTGCCAATTAAGGCATCATTCAAAGTCCACGAACCAGAAGAAAATGCAACCGAAGCTGTTGCATAACTTGTCTTTGATCCTGTTTCAAAATTTTCAATGATAGTACTCAAACTACGAGAAGCATTTGAACGCTCATTAAAATTGCTAATTGTTGTGGGCTCGCTATTTGGATTATTTACTTTTTGGCAAGCAAATAAAAACATGATAATTAGTGGCAAAAAATACTTCTTCATAAAAAAATTTTGTGACCTAGGTGAACTAGTCTGATTTAAAAAAGATAGTTTTTCCGGAAATATTGAAAAGTTACTACAATATTATGATTTAAAATAAAGAAAAGATATTTAAACATTAATAAAAGTAAAACTTGAAATTATACAAATAAAG
>JANMZN010000178.1:0-7045 GCA_031383285.1 Segetibacter sp. | reverse complement strand
TTACATACCCTTGCAGTCTTGTTTGGTTTACCCCACCCACCAGTTTCACTACAGTATCCCATACAAATTTTGGATAGTTTATAGCATCGTTTTCATAAATCAACTTACCATGCTCGCAAATAAAAATCAATTGTTTGTAAGCAAATTATTAGCCTCTATTTTACTTATTGTACCGCCCGCTTTAGTTTGTACCGCCGTAGGCAATTGAGCAAGCAGATTAGAATATTCAGATCTCAAAATAGAATATTCAGGAATAAAAGTGTCAGGCATATAATCTTGCAAGGCATTTGCATTGTTAGGAATGCTTAAAAAATTTATCCCATTATCCAATAGTTTTTTACCTGCTTCATAATTGCCGGCAGAAGCCTTTTCATAAAAGGTAAATCCGGCAGCTTCTATTTGCGCTTACATTATAGCTGCATCATTGGCATAAGCCTGTTCAATGTACGATTTCAAAAATTTAGCTTCGCCGACTGCTGCCTCCAACTTAGCAGCCACTTGGCTACCCAATATTTCTGTTGCAGCGTCGCGTACCTGAAAATCAGGCAATGCTTTAGCCTAATTAATGAGGGTAGTCACAGTATTAAGGTAATCAAGCCTATAGCTCTTAAAACGTCTCGAAAAATCAACTAGCAAGGTGGTGCAATTAGCAATTACATTTTCACCAGCCAAGTAAAGTTCTTGTTGAGAACAACGGTAATTTGGTTTAACTTCTGGTATCATATAAAATTGTTTTAGTTGGTATAAAGAAAAGTATATTCTTTAATATAGCAAAATTATTTTTGTCGTATTTTTTTTACATACTAATATACAAAGACTATATCTAGCATTATGTAACATAGTTAGATATTCGCACAGTTATTTTTATAGTATAAATTAACTGTAAGCAACAATAAGAAAGTAGTAGTTGTTTTTAACTTTTATTCTGGATAATCACACTTTGATTTTAAACAGGAAATATTTTTTGAGAATTCTATAAACATTAATTTATTTCTAAATTAAATAACACTTATTTTTAGCTCGTAAAAAATCTAATAATAATTATAAACGCATTAAATTATTGAGGGATGAAGGATGGCAAAATGCCAACGCTTCGCAAAATTAAAAGAGCTGCAAACCGATACACAAACCAACCTTTTTGCTGTATATTTAATTTTGCCCAACTGCACCCAAAGCCCACCTACCACCTTACAAGTGGACATTGGAAAACTTGAGTGCAACTTTTGACAATAAAAGGGTTTTAAAAGTTAACCTAACGACCTAATAATAAAATGACAGATACTAATATATGACTGCAGACAACCCAATTTTAAATAGCCCTTATGTAGAACCGTTGCTGCATTACGATACTGACAGCGAAGGAAGTTTGGATTATAACAGAATTTGTAAAGGAAGGAGAATATTCAAACAAGATGCAGCCGTTATTCCATCAAGGCAAAAAGGGCAAAAAGAAATTTTTGAATGGAATGAAGATGCAGGCGAATACCTCACTCACATCATCAACCTTTGCCGAAAAGAAATCGGACTTTGGCGAACTGCTAATTATCCAAACACAACAAGAGTTACAAAAGAACTCTTGACTTTTTGGTTTAACAATCCCGAAAGATTGGTAACCAAGAAACTGTTCTTTGCCCAACAAGAAGCAGTTGAAACTGCAATTTGGATAAATGAAGTTGCCGAAAAATCAAACGCAGGACAACACATTTTAAACTTGCTTCGTAACGGACAACAAACAGTAAGTGACGACCATGCAGACCAATTGCCAAGAATTGCTTTTAAAATGGCAACAGGTTCAGGCAAGACCGTTGTAATGGCTTGTTTAATTTGTTATCACTATTTCAACAGACAAGAATATAGAAACGATACCCGATTTGCCGATTACTTTTTAATTATTGCACCGGGAGTAACCATCAAAAGCAGATTAGGCGTTTTATTCGTTGATACGAAAAACAAGAATCCAAAAGACATTGAAGATTATTACCGTGTTCGTGGGTTAATTCCTGCCAATATGGAACATCGGTTGGAAAACCTGAATGCAAGATTAGTCATAACCAATTACCACACCTTTGAACCCAAAATACTGCAAGGCAACAAACGTAGCCCGTTTGATGGCAAAGTAGATTTACAAGGCAAGAAAATTGACACAGGAAACAAAGAAGATTTTTCGCAAGTTGTAAAACGAACCTTAGGAAAATTTAAGGTAGGAAGCAGGATATTAATATTGAATGATGAAGCCCATCACTGTTACTTACCAAAATCTAAAAGCAAAACAACCGACTACGAAGAAGCTGACGAAAATGCAAGAGCAGCCGTTTGGTTTAGCGGACTTCGTGAAATAGCAAAGAAATTCAAACTGCAATCTGTTTACGATTTATCGGCAACACCCTATTATTTAACAGGTTCGGGTTACACACCCTACAGTTTATTTCCTTGGGTGGTTTCCGACTTTGGTTTAATTGAAGCCATCGAAAGTGGCTTGGTAAAAATTCCTTTCCTTCCGGAAAGCGACAATACACAAGAATTGACAATGCCTGTATTGAGAGATTTATACAGAAAAGTTGTTGATCAAGATCCAAACGCTTTTCCGAGAAAGGGTCAAAGAACGCAAAGAAGGGATGCAACTCAAGAAGGAACAGTGTTTAGAGAAGCACCACCGCAATTACCTGCATTAGTAAAAGGTGCTTTAGACCAATTCTATAATCACTATGTAGAGTACGACAAAGGAATAAGAGCGCATCAGGAAGCTAAAGTGAATTTATTTTCACCTCCGCCTGTATTCATTGTTGTATGCAACAACACGGCTGTTTCAAAAGAAGTTTATAAGTATGTAGCCGGTTATGAATACACCCTTGCCGACGGAGAGAAAATTGTTGTAGATGGCATTAAGGAATTATTTTCTAACTATGAACCAGCAACCAAAGCTGCAAAGAAAAGACCACCAACATTGCTAATAGACAGCGATGCTTTGGAAAATGGTGAACAAATAAATGACGATTTCAAAAAGATATTTTCTGCGGAAATAGAAGAATTTAAAAAGGATTATGCCCGAATGTATGGACAGGGAAGCACCGATAAAATTTCAGATGCTGAAATTCTTCGTGAAGTAGTAAACACAGTTGGACAGCAGGGAAAATTAGGCTCACACATTCGTTGTGTGGTTTCGGTTTCTATGCTTACCGAAGGTTGGGATGCCAACACCGTTACACATATTATGGGTTTACGTGCATTTGGTTCTCAATTACTTTGTGAACAAGTGGCAGGTAGAGCTTTGCGAAGAATGAATTATTTTTTGCAGGGCTACGATAAAGAAGGAAACCCAACGGACGATAAACGTAAAATTGTCATTGAGAAATTTCCTCCTGAATATGCGCATATCATTGGTGTTCCATTTAAGATGTTTAAAGGTGGTAAAACTGAACCGCCACCGCCACCAGTTGACTTAACACACATTGCTTCCATTCCTGATAGACAAGCAGCAATGGAAATTGATTTTCCGAATGTGGTTGGTTATCGAGTAGAAAATTTAGACGGTGAAATAAAACACGATTTCAGCAACATTGAAAACTATGAAATTTTCGGAATGCCAACAGTTACAGAAATGGCAAGTCCTATTTCGCCAAACAAAGAAATATTGCAGGTAAAAGGGGTATTGGAAAAACGTGACCAAGAATTAATTTTCCTAATCACCAAAGAATTAATAAAACACCATTTCAGCGATGAAGAAGGAAATCCTCGTTTTCAAAAATTCAACAAACTAAAAAGCATTGTGGAAGAATGGTACAATGAAAAAGTAATAGTTCTAAATCTTGAACCACAATTCAGGAAGCTATTATACTTTGAAGAACCAAAGAAAATTGTTGACCATATTGCCCGCGGCATCAATCCACAAAACAATACCACTGAGCATATCAGACCAGTGTTTAACTATTACAACAAGTTTAGCAGCACCAAATATGTAAATGGCAATACTGTAAAAGATGTTTACCCAACCGAAAAAAGCCACGTAAACTATGTAGTTATGGATAGCGATTGGGAAGGCATTTGTGCCAAAACATTAGAAGAAATTAATACAGTAGAATCCTATGTAAAAAATCAATTCTTAGGCTTTGCCATTCCTTACACCAAAGACGGTAAAGACAGACTTTACTTTACCGATTTTATTGCAAGAGTAAAAACCAAAGACGGCACTATCAAAAACCTGATGATAGAAATTAGCGGAATGAGCAAAGACAAAGCAGAGAAAAAATGGTTTGTAGAAAACCGTTGGATACCTGCCGTAAATGCTTTGAAGGATAAATACAATTATCCTGAATGGCATTTTATAGAAGTGGCAAACGACATCCGAAACATCAAGAATCAATTAACAGACAAAATCAAATCAATATAGTTATGAAAATTAATAGCATCTGTTTATTTAATTTTAAACGTTTTACAGAAATACACATTGAACAAATACCAGATTCATCAAAGCTGGTTTTGATTATAGGTTCTAATGGTTCAGGAAAATCTTCTGTTTTCGATTCGTTTGATTTTATACAAAAAGGAAATTCCAAAGGAGTACCATACAATAACAATGATTCATTAAATTATTACAGAAAAAATAAAGATGCAAATGCAACTGTTGAAATTAAATTGCACGGGCAAGAGTCAATTTTAAAACATGATTGGCAAATAAAATCAGGAAATGAATTGTCAAAAAGATTTATTGGGAGAAGTAGTATTCGTATCGTTTCACGAATTACCAATAACGCTAACCCAAATGTATTAGCTACTGATGAAGATAGCCCAATAACTTTTATTGAAAATGATGTGCGTTTTACAACTGATGTATTTCTATATATCCAATCCATCAATAGAGCTTTGAGAGAACCTGTTTTTAGTGGTAAGCAAGCAGATACACTTAAAATATTTCAAGACTTTATTGAGCCTTTCAATTCTTCACTTAAAAATATATTTGGTAACAACCCTCAAACAACTATTAAAATTGCCGAGTTTGAAGATGCAACACCACAAACACCTGCAAAGCTTATTTTTCAAAAAGGTGATTCGAAAATAAATTACGACTTTTTAAGTCATGGCGAAAAGCAAGTGGTTATTTTGTTACTCAATTTTATTGTTCGCAAAGAATATTATAAAGACACAATCATTTTTATTGATGAAATGGATGTTCATTTAAACACAAAGCTTCAATATAATACCATAAAAGAAATTACGGAAAAATGGATACCCGATAACTCTCAACTTTGGACAGCCAGCCATGCCTTAGGTTTTATTGATTTTGCGAATGATTTTGAACAAGGAGTAATACTCGACTTTGATGATTTAGATTATGACAAATCGCAAACCATTGCTCCTTCTCCAAAAAATAAATTGCAAATATTTGAATTAGCTGTCAGTAAAGATTTTTTAGATAAAGTTTTTCAAGGCAGAGAAATATTCTTTTCTGAACAAACTGATGCTCCTATATACAATGATTTAAACTTAGATAATATATTGTTTTTTGATGGCAAAGACAAATTGGGAGCCTTTTATAAAGCAAAAGAGCTTACCATGAAAGCCATGGTTGACCGTGATTATTTAACCGATGCGGAAATTATTGAATTGAAACAGGTTTATCCGTTTTTATGCTTTACACCCTATTACAATATTGAAACATTTTATTACCACCCCGACAATTTGGAGGAATATTACCAATCGCAAAACAAAGTCTTTGATAAAGTGGTATATATTGAGGCAATTACAGCCGAAAAAAATGAACAGCTTGCATACATTTCAGCAGGTGTGGCTAAAGCCCGTGATGGTTATCCATTTTTTAAGGAAAATATAAATGATGCACATCTCAAGTTATTTAAAAATAACACTATTGCAATAATTGACATGCTTAAAAGCAACGATTTTGAAACCTTTTACAAGGTTTTTAATGCAAAAGAATACGGAAAAAATATTGCAGCACGACAAAATTTAAAACCACTTGAATTAGCAAAAACCAACTGGTTCAAAAATCAAACACAAACAGCTATTAGCTAATTTCTATGCCAAAAAAAGTAGAATCCATAAAACACACAGCAGATAAACGAGCCCACATACCCAGCAAGGAAGAAGCAGGTTACGAAGATGCAAATGCCAAAGTGCAAGACGGTAAAAAAGTTTTAGAACTTCCCAAAAACCCTGTGGTGCATCGTGGGCAAGACCCTGAATTGTTTTGGTTAAACAAATACGGCAATGACGACCGTGATGATTTACTGCGTGTGGACATACGCAGCCTTTACCGCCACGAACACATTGCACCCGAAACGCTGATTAAAAACCTGTACCGCATGGCTCCCTCTCCTTCGGAGAGGGCGGGGGGTGAGGCCTCTCAAATGGATTTGTTTAGTGTAAACGAACTATTTGGCAATGCTTTGGATAAAGATGAAATAGAAAAGGTAAGCGAATACTACCACCACCAAGACGGTTGGACAAACAGACTAATACAAGGCGATAGCCATTTGGTAATGGCAAGTTTACTGGAACGTGAAGGAATGGCAGGGCAAGTACAAACCGTTTATTTCGACCCTCCATATGGAATTAAATATGGTGGCAACTGGCAAATGAAGTTAAATGACAGGGGAATGAGTGAAGGTGATGATAAAGATTTAACTGGTGAACCAGAATTTATAAAAGCATTTAGAGATACTTGGGAATTAGGCATTCATTCTTATTTAACCTATTTAAGAGATAGACTTATTATAGCCAAAGAATTACTTGCAGAAAGCGGCTCTTGCTTTGTTCAAATTAGTGATGAAAATGTTCACTTAGTTAGAAGTTTAATGGATGAAGTCTTTGGAAGTGAGAATTTTTGTAATCAAATAACATTCCAAAAAACTGGCTCTATTTCAAGCAACGGTTTAGGCTCAACTGTTGATTATATTATTTGGTATGCAAAAAACATCAAGCAAATAAAATACAGACAACTATATCTTGAAAAAGAATCTGGTGGAGATTCTCTTTATCAAATGGTAGAATTACCTACTGGAGAACGTAGGCGAATGAATAGAGATGAGAA
>JANMZN010000167.1:0-1720 GCA_031383285.1 Segetibacter sp. | reverse complement strand
GAATGAAGCTTAAAATAAAGTGGGATAATACAAAGTATATTGGTTTTGGAAAGGCTTGGCCTTTGGTTCGGGCAGAAAACCATAGCCTAGCTTTTGGTTCTTATCTTTATCATTTATATATTTACCTGTCTGCCGGCAAGTTCAGTCCCTACACCCGTGTAGGGATTTCGGGCGGAAGTCCCGAAGTTTCGGGATAATTCCACACCTGCAAAAAGCACTATCTTTAGCAGAAATGCTACCAAATACGCTAAATTTCAATGACTAAATTAAATTATCCCATTTAGGGAACTTTTTATATCTTTGTCAAAACTTGAAAAGTTGAGAATTATTGCAAAGAAAATTTTAAGAGATTTTTGGCTGATACATCCTAACAGCGAACAGCAATTAAAGGCTTGGTATCAAGAAAATTCAAAAGCAGAATGGAAGGGCCCTAATAAAATTAAAATTGAATACCCAAGTGCAAGTTTTCTATCTGACAACCGAGTCGTTTTTAATATTAAGGGCAATCATTATAGACTGATTGTTAAGATTAATTACGACTATCAAATGATTTGGATTCGATTTATTGGCACCCATGCTGAATATGATAAAGTAAATGCTAAAACAATTTAAAATGAACATTAAGCCAATTAGAACAAAAAAGGACTACGAACAAGCACTTTCCAGGCTTGAAGTAATTTTTGATTCTAAAAAAGGAACAGATGATGGAGACGAGTTGGAAATTTTGGGAATGTTAATTGAAAATTACGAAAATGAGAAATTCCCAATTGGTTTTCCCGACCCAGTGGAAGCTATTAAATTCAGAATGGAACAACTTGGTTACAATCAAACCGATTTAGCAAACGTTGTTGGACTAAAAAGCAGAGCAAGCGAAATCCTAAATCGAAAAAGAAAACTTTCTCTTGAAATGATAAGGCAACTACATGACAGATTGAACATTCCCACAGAGGTTTTAATTCAAGCTTACTAAAAGCACTTCTGCCAACAGCCGGTTTCGGAAAATTGGGACTTACGGCTCATAGCAAAGCCGGGCGGTGGTTCGGGCAGTCGAAAAAACTGCGGCATTAGTTCTGAATATTTACCCTTAACAAAAAGCCAAGCGGCGTTTACGGGCGGAACAGAATTCTAATTCCACACCTGCACATAGCGCTACCGTAAGCCGCCGTTTTCAATCATGCAATACACATCAATTAACTGGAATGAGATAAAGCATTTACGATTTCTGAGCTTTTTATCAAATGAAACCTTGGAGATATTGAAAGACCAAGTGTATCGAACTTTCCGTGACCAAGAAAAGGATGAACTATTTGAGCAGTTTATGAAATGGCAGAAGAAAGAAAATGAAATAATGCTCTATTCCAATAATTCATTAGTAAGTTTTGACCTACCAGTCAGTTTTGACTCTATTCTTCAAACTACATTATCTTCCTATAAAATAGACGTTAAGGTAGTCATTCCATATTCTATACTAAATGGATGGGCTGCCATTAGCAAAATCGAGAAGGGACACAGGAATGTTTGTTTACTGCAGTTTGCTGACAAAGTACCTGATATAATTAGAGATTTACCCGAAGTGAACAGCAAAAAAGAAGGTAATGGACATGAAATAATTCTATTCAATCAAACAGATGTTGCACCCCAAAACGGCGGCTAATATCAGATTTGCTGCAAGGCTGGCTAGACATTGGAGCAATGGTCAGTTTATCGCTGTTGTGCTTCA
>JANMZN010000162.1:0-4070 GCA_031383285.1 Segetibacter sp. | reverse complement strand
TCTGCTATCACTTTGGTATAAATCCGGACTGCCGGTAAAACGCTGTGCAAATTCTCCCAACATACTTTCAGCACCCCTCCAATAATCCCTGAGACAATCTCTGTATTTTCCATTCCATTCAGCCCATCCCGGTGGAAATTTGCCCACCATATAGCCACCTTCGCCAATATCCCACGGTTCAGCTATCAACTTTACCTGAGAAATTACGGGGTCCTGGTGAATGATGTCAAAGAAAGAACCAAGCCGATCCACTTCATGAAGTTCTCTTGCCAACGTTGAGGCAAGATCAAAGCGAAAGCCATCAACGTGCATCTCTAATATCCAATACCGTAGGCTATCCATAATCAAACGAAGCACATTTGGCATCATTACATTCAATGTGTTGCCGGTACCTGTGTAATCCATGTAATACCTCTTGTCTTCGGTAAGGCGGTAATAAGATGCATTGTCAATTCCTCTAAACGAAACCGTTGGTCCTTTTTGGTTTCCTTCTCCCGTATGATTATATACAACATCCAGAATGACTTCTATGCCTGCTTTGTGCAATTCTTTTACCATTCTTTTAAATTCATTTACCTGTTCTCCCAAACCATCTCCTGAAGAATACCTTACATCGGGGGCAAAATAGCCTATAGAATTATAGCCCCAATAATTGGTCAACCCTTTTTCTACGAGTTGTTCATCAATAATGTAATGGTGAACAGGCATTAATTCTATTGCAGTTATTCCAAGGTCATTGAGGTATTGAATAGTTACAGGATGGCAAATGGCAGCATAAGTACCTTTTATATTATCTGGAATGTCTGGATGGAGGTACGTAAAACCTTTAATATGCGTTTCGTAAATGATTGTTTTGTGATAAGGTATTTTGGGAGGAGTATCACCTTCCCAATTGAAAAGGGGATTTATGACTACACTTTTTGGAACATGCGGCCCACTATCACTCCTGCTCATGGAGTTGTTACCACCACCACCTTTTCGATCATATCCAAACAATGAGTCGTGCCAGTTAATATTGCCTGAAATGGCTCTTGCATATGGATCAATCAATAGCTTATGGTGGTTAAATCGGTGCCCTTTTTGCGGATCATAAGGTCCATGAACCCTGTATCCATATAGCTGTCCTGGTTTTAAATTTGGAATATAAATATGCCATATCTGATGAGTTCGTTCCTGTAATTCTATTTTTGTCGATTCTCTTTTTGAGGTTATTGAACTATAAAGGCAAAGTTCAACTTTTGTGGCATTGTCAGCATAAAGTGCAAAATTGACCCCGTTCCCATCCCATGTAGCGCCAAGCGGATAGGGATGTCCGGGATAAACTGTTACGTGCATGTTTTTCAAATTTGGTGTTAAAGCAAATCGATTGAGGGCGAAAGATAAGATACATCTTTTGAAATTATGCTTAGTTAATTATGGACTAAACTATAATATGAAAACTGACGAGTGATTTTTAAATATTTGTTGACTGAAACATTTTTTTGTAAGCATTTTCTACGTAAATTTTTGATTAGTATTTTTTTGAATTCTAAAGTAAGGATCAAACCAATTATTCGATTGGAGTGCTTTGAAAATGATCATATGCATTCTAAGCGAAAGAAAACTTACCTATCTTGCTAGCATAGAATATTTAAGGCCATAATGAAGTACTTCCGTTTTTTGTATGTGCAGGTTTTATTGGGGATAGCTACCGGTATTTTTGTTGGTTGGTTGTTTCCATCTTTTTCTCCTATTGCAAAAGTGATCAGTGAAATGTTTATTAACATGATCCGGATGGTAATAGCCCCGGTCATCTTTTTTACATTGGTTCTTGGCATTGTGGGTGCAGGAGACCTAAAGAAAGTTGGGCGGGTAGGAGGAAAAGGAATTGTTTATTTTGAAATAGTTACTACTTTGGCCATCATCATAGGCGTGATAGTTGCTAATCTCATAAAGCCAGGAATAGGTATAGATCACCAGCATATTTCGAATGGTATTTCAAAAGTTAGAGATACCCCCCAACAAATTAATTGGCTCGAATTTGTCACACACATTATACCTTCAAATATTGTAGATGCATTTGCAAAAGGTGATATCATTCAAGTGTTGTTTTTCGGTGTGTTATTTGCCATCGGGTTAAAGCAGCTAGGCAAATCAGGAGATAGTATTGTTTCAACATTTGAAAAATTAAGTGCAGTTTTATTCAACATTCTTAAGTTGGTAATGAAGCTAAGTCCGCTTGGAGCTTTCGGAGGTATGGCTTTCACCATTGGTAAATTTGGTTTTGGCAGCCTTGTTTTATTAGGGAAATTGTTGCTCACTTTTTATATCACCAGCTTCCTATTTATTTTTGTTGTGCTTAATTTGATTGCAAAGTATTTTGGTTTTAGTTTGTGGAAACTGTTGGGATTTATTAAAGCGGAAATTTTGATCGTATTGGGATCGAGTAGCAGTGAGTCGGTGTTGGCAAATCTCATTTCCCGATTGGAATATGCAGGATGTCATAAAAGTGTAGTTGGATTAATTATTCCAGCAGGCTACAGTTTCAATTTGGATGGTACCAGTATCTACCTCAGTTTATCTATCATCTTCCTTGCACAAGTTTTTAATGTACCACTTACGTTGGGGCAGGAGTTAACCATTATTGGAGTGTTGCTCATTACTAGCAAAGGTGCTGCAGGCGTTACCGGTAGCGGATTTTTGGTTTTGGCTTCCACATTGTCTGTCATAAAAGTTATTCCTTTAGAAGGCTTGGCTTTGTTATTTGGCATAGACAGGTTTATGAGCGAAGGAAGGGCATTGACCAACATGATAGGTAATACATTGGCGACTTTAGTAATTGCCAAGAGCGAAAATGCAATTGATATGAAACGGTACAAAGCGATTGTAGAAAAGCACGGGTATCTTGAGGAGTAGCAACATAATTTGCCAGAACTGACGCATGATTATCGAATGTTTTAAAATTTTTGGATGTCATATTTATTCAAACCTTTACAAGTAAAAAGTATAGTATTTAGAAATAGGATCGTGGTATCTCCTATGTGCCAGTATAGTGCGGTAGATGGTTTTTCAAACGATTGGCACTTGGTTCATTTAGGTAGTCGGGCAGTAGGCGGAGCCGGATTAATATTGGTGGAAGCAACAGCTGTTTCTCCAGAAGGCAGAATTACATTGGATGATCTGGGATTGTGGAAAGATGAACAAATTGTAGGCCTCAAAAGAATAGCCTCATTTATTGAATCGCAAGGTTGTGTACCCGGTATTCAGTTAGCTCATGCGGGAAGAAAAGCTAGTCACAACAGTCCTTGGAAAGGTGCAAGAATGTTAACCAGAAATGAAGGTGGTTGGGACACTTTTTCTGCAAGTGCTATTCCGTATAAAATTGAAGATAAAGCTCCATTTGCTTTAGATAAAAAAGGAGTATGTAAGGTAATTGATGATTTTGGTTATGCAGCTGCTAGGGCAGCAGAAGCTGGATTTAAAGTATTGGAGATTCATGCCGCCCACGGTTATCTTATTCATCAGTTTTATTCTCCGCTAAGCAACGAGCGAAGAGATGACTATGGAGGTACTTTCAAAAACAGAATCAAGCTGCTAATGGATATTGTAGATTCTGTACAAAAAAGCTGGCCAGAACATTTGCCATTATTTGTTAGAATATCAGCCACCGATTATGTAGCAGGTGGTTGGACAATAGAAAATTCAGTTGAACTGACTAAACACCTTCAATCAAAAGGCGTTGATCTAATTGACTGCTCCTCGGGTGGAAATGTACATGCAAAAATTGAAGTTGGCCCGGCCTATCAAGTCCCTTTTGCTGAGAAGATTAAAAATGAAACAGGAATCTTAACAGGAGCTGTGGGGATGATCAATACTGCCGTTTTGGCTGAGGAGATTATTGCTACTGATAAAGCCGATATGATTTTTATGGCAAGACAACTGCTACGCGATCCATACTTTCCAATAAATGCTGCTAAGGAGTTGGGTGTTGAAGTACCTTGGCCTCCGCAATATCTAAGAGCAAAGCAATAATTCCTGTTATACTTGATTTAATAAACTCACAAATTTTATTAGTGTAATAAATTAATTAT
>JANMZN010000156.1:0-7070 GCA_031383285.1 Segetibacter sp. | reverse complement strand
GGCTTTTCATCCAACACTTTTACAAAGTCTTCCCAACTATCAACCTTAGTTATATTTTCTGTCCTAAACGCTTTTGCTCTGTTGTAAATACTTTGTTGTATTTCATCAAGCAAGCCAATAATTGATCCTGCCAAACCATCTATTGAGTAATTCTTCTTTTCTTTTGTATCGCGACGCGCCACTTCTACTATATTATTTTGCAAATCTCTGGCACCAATCGCGATCCTCACAGGTACTCCTTTTAGTTCATACTCAGCAAATTTCCACCCCGGTCGGTTATTGTCATTGTCATCGTATTTAACCTTGATACCTGCTGCTTTTAGTTCCTTCACCAATACATTTACCTTTTCATCTATCATAGCCTTCTGTTCATCGCCTTTGTAAATTGGCACTATAACTACCTGTATAGGTGCAAGCTTTGGAGGAATAATTAATCCATCATCATCGCTATGTGCCATTACAAGGGCACCAATTAACCGAGTACTTACGCCCCAACTAGTGGCCCATACATAATCTAGCTTATTTTCTTTATCGCTAAACTTAACATCAAATGCTTTCGCAAAATTTTGCCCAAGAAAATGTGAGGTGCCTGCCTGCAAAGCTTTTCCGTCTTGCATCAGAGCTTCTATACAATAAGTATCTTCTGCACCGGCAAATCTTTCATTGGCACTTTTCACTCCTTTTATTACAGGCATGGCCATGTATGTTTCTGCAAACTCAGCATATACTTCCAGCATTTGCTTTGTTTCAGCTACTGCCTCATCTTTGGTAGCATGTGCAGTATGGCCTTCCTGCCATAAAAATTCTGCTGTGCGCAAAAACAATCGGGTACGCATCTCCCACCGCACCACATTTGCCCATTGGTTTATCAGCAAAGGTAGATCGCGGTAACTCTGGATCCATCCTTTATAGGTGTTCCAGATGATTGCTTCGCTGGTTGGGCGTATGACCAACTCTTCTTCCAGCTTTGCCTCCGGGTCCACCATTAATTTTCCCTTATTGTCTGGATCGTTTTTTAACCGGTAATGGGTAACTACAGCACATTCCTTTGCAAAACCTTCCGCATTTTTTTCTTCAGCTTCAAATAGGCTTTTTGGCACAAACAATGGAAAATAGGCATTAACATGTCCTGTATCTTTAAACATCTTATCCAATACATCCCGCATATTTTCCCAAAGGGCATATCCATAAGGCTTTATTACCATACAACCGCGAACTGCACTATAATCGGCCAATCCTCCTTTCAAAATAAGGTCATTGTACCATTGTGAATAATCTTGGGCCCTTGAGGTAATCTCTTTACTCATATTTTTGCATTTAAGGTAACCTTAACAAATAACTTTCAAACATTAACAATCGTGGCAAATTGTTTGACTAAATCATTAAATAATGGTTCAGGTCGCAAAAGTAGTAACTTAACATTGATAAAATTCTAATAAAGCAATCTATATGAAATACAAATTCTTACCCTTTTTGCTAGCAGTAGCTTTACTCACAAGTTGCTCAACAGCCTACAAATCTACGCAGACACCTGATGACGTTTATTATTCTCCGGCTCCTCCTGCAGAAACGAAGAAAAATGAAGACAAAAAAGAGGATAAATATGAAACGTACACTTCATCAAATGACGATGAATACATACGCATGAAAATACGCAACAGAACAAGATGGCAATCATTGGATGATTATTATTATTGGAATGATACAAGGTATTATCAAAACACTTACAGCTATTATCAAAATAATTGGAACAATGGATATATTTGGAATAATTGGAACAATCCTTTTGTCTCAGTAGGTTATGTAAGTCATTGCAATTGTTATTGCCCTTACAACAACATCAAAACCGGGTACTATACACCTATTACACCAACACCGGTTACAAGACCTGACTTAAAAACTTATGGAAATACCAAATACAATAATGGAAACACACTAGGTAATAGCATAAAAAAGGTATTCTCTGATGGACGTAGCTACAACAATAAAAACAGCGGCTCCTCTAATTCTAATGGAAGAAGTTATTCACCATCATCAGGCAGTGGCAGCAGTAGTGGAAGTGTTTCACGACCTCCGAAGAATTAATAAATGAATTTCAGCTTCAACCACTCAATCAAATTCATTACAACCGTATTCTTTAATACGCCAAATATACTACACATGAAAAAGGCTTTACTTTTATCCATCACATGTCTATGTGCTACCTATACCTTTTCTCAATCACCGGAAGATGTATTACGATACAGTTATTTTCCTCAACAAGGTACTGCCAGAAATCTGGCAATTGGGGGTGCGATGGGCTCTCTTGGAGGTGATCTGAATGCGCTTTTTGTAAACCCGGCTGGTCTTGCCATGTACAAGACGAAAGAATGGGTTATTAGCCCGGGAATGGTCCTAAACAAAAACAAAGTAAATTATCGTGGTACACTAAATTCAAATGACAGAAACGGATTTAATCTTGGTACCTCCGGATTTGTTGTTGGGTACAACGAAGGAAAAAGCAAATGGGCTAACCAGGCTTTTAGTGTAGGTATTACACAAACTGCCAACTTTAATAATACCATAGCTTACAAAGGCTCAAATAACAATAGCAGTTACAGCGAAGTTTTTTCGGAACAATTTAGCAATAGCGGCCAAACAATTGACCAGGCGCTTAATAATGGCGGATTTGCTTATGGAACAGCACCTGCTTTATACACTTACCTCGTTGATACATTTAGAAATGCAAACGGAGATTTGGTTATCAAAAGTCTTCCAGAGTTTTTACTAGACAGCGGGCTTGCTTTGCAACAACAAAAAGCAATAGAAACAAGGGGTGGTATTTATGAACTCGCTTTAGGCTATGCAGCCAACATGGATGACAAATTATATCTCGGAGGAAGTCTGGGGATACCTTTCATAAGCCATACAAAAAATACTGTTTACAGGGAATCAGACCCTACAAATGATACCACCAATCGCTTTGGATTTTTTGAACATACAGATCGCATCAATACAACTGGAATAGGTGTGAACGCAAAACTAGGTATCATTTACAAACCTAAAGAATTCATCAGGCTTGGTTTTGCAGTCCTCACCCCTACTTTTTATTATCTCACAGACAAGCAGACCGCTAGTTTAACTACAAACAGCGAAAAATATACTACAAAAAAAATCATTACTGCCAATTCAAACCAATTCACCAATACATCAGAAGGCAGTACATCTTACAGTGCATCTACACCATTAAAATTAATTGTAAGCGGATCCTATGTTTTTAGAGAAGTAAAAGATACCCGAAAGCAAAGGGCTTTTATAACTGCCGATATAGAATACATTGGATATGGCAGTACCCGATTTGGAGCAGATGGAGAAAATGTTACTGATGCTGATAAGGTTTTTTACAAAGAGCTAAAAGCCGTGATAAAAGACTACTATAAAGGAACTTTTAATTATAGATTAGGTGGAGAACTTAAATTCAATACGATTATGTTTAGGTTAGGTGGCGCATACTATGGGAATCCTTACGAGGACAAACAATTGAAATCAAATATCAAACAGGCAAGTGGTGGTATTGGTTATCGTGATCATGGAATGTTTATTGACCTGACCTATGTTCACTCCTGGATTACTGATGTTAATTTTCCTTACAGGTTAAATGACAAAGCAAACACCTTTGCAGAACAACAAACAGAACGTGGCAACGTAACTCTGACCGTTGGTTTTAAGTTTTAATTTATCCCGGTTTATTGGGTGATAAATAATGGTATAATGAAAAACCGTTGACAGGCCCCACATCCTTCGGCGGTTTTTTTCTTAGGCAACACTTAGGAATTGATTAATTGGATGATTATCTTTACTAAAACTATGAATTATGCGTTGGCGCGGAAGAGAAGGCAGTACTAATGTAGAAGACCGTAGAGGTATAAGTGGCGGCGGATTGGCTGTGGGCGGCGGAGTAGGTGGAATAGTTATTTACCTACTGTTTATTTTATTGGGTGGAGACCCACAACAAGCGGCGGAATTGTTGCCAGGCCAAAAACCAGGAGGCGGAGATTACACAACACAACAATCCATTCCTAAAGATGATACATTAGCGGAATTTACCTCTGTAGTATTGAAAGATACTGAAGATGTTTGGGCAAAACTACTAGACAATTACCAAAAGCCAAATCTTGTATTATTTACAGAAAGCGTACAATCTGCATGCGGGTCTGCAAGTACATCTGTAGGTCCATTTTATTGCCCCGGCGATTCAAAAGTTTATATTGATCTATTATTTTTCAGAGAATTAAAAGAGCGGTTTGGTGCTCCGGGAGATTTTGCTATGGCTTATGTAGTAGCACATGAAGTTGGTCATCATATTCAAAACCTGATGGGGACCTCTGAAAAAGTACATTCATTGCAACAAAGGTTAAGCGAAAAAGAAGGCAATAAACTATCTGTAAAATTAGAATTGCAAGCTGATTTTCTTGCTGGGGTATGGGCGCATCATGCCCAAAAAATGAAAAACATTCTGGAACCCGGCGATATAGATGAAGCACTTAGTGCGGCCAATGCCATTGGTGACGACAGATTGCAAAAAGAAGCACAAGGTCGAGTAGTGCCCGATGCATTTACACATGGCACGTCAGCCCAGAGAATGTATTGGTTTAAGAAAGGTTATGAAACTGGAGAAATTAGACAGGGTGATACTTTTAACAATGTCGACATTCAATGATAAAATAATATTGCCTCTAATAAGTTTTTCTAAGCGACCTTATGTCAAAAATAATTTTTTCTAATTATTTAGACCCCTAAAATTAGTTATTAAAATAGCAGGCAAAAGTTGTTTAGGAAATGTTGTAATCAGCTCTTAATTGAAGAGCAACTTTCTGTATTACCTTATTCACTTTATTAACAAGTGTTGGGATCGATTCAATGTTTTTCTTATTCTTTGCATCAAGCTCTATCGTACGAATATCTGTTTTTATGCTAAGCATATTCATGCTATCAATGGTGGATTTCAGTTTGTGCGCTAGTTTGGAAGTCATATCCCAATTTCCCGCATTAGCAGCTCCCACCATATCGATGCTATTATCTGGAATTGTTTGTAAAAAAATGTTAGCAAGAGAGATAATAAAATCCTGATTCCCGGCTGCAATTTCTTCCAGTTGAGCCATATCATATAACTTTTCTGTATTGTTTGGCTCAATTACTCGGTTATCCATAGCAATTACGTTGCTTTTTATTGCAATTGAAATTAACCTATTTTCCAGAACTTTATCAACTACTTCAAATAATTGTTCTTCATTAAAAGGTTTCACCAGAAATGCATTCATACCAGCATCCAGATATTTCTTTTCTTCTCCTTTCATCCCATTAGCTGTAAGCGCTATTATGGGCGTGTTCTTTTTATTTTCATCTTTCAATTTTCGGATATCCTTAGCTGCTTCAACTCCACTTTTCTCAGGCATTTGTATATCCATCAGCACGACATCAAAATCTTGCTGTTGCATACAATGCATCACTTCTAAACCCGTACAAGCTACTTTAGCTTCTATACCCCAATGTCTCAAAATTCCTTTTGCCATCAATTGGTTTACTTCATTGTCTTCCGCTATAAGAACCCTTAAATTTTGTGGCAATGATCTGCTCATTTGAATTACTGACATTTATAAAATAGGCGTTAAAATAATTGATCAATTAAAAGTTACCGATTAGTTCATAAAACTATCTTCGAAGGAATACTTTTTGTGAACAAACACTTCCTTGTTCTGTATCATTCTATAAAGTGTTGATTTACCAACGTCCAATTTTCTGGCAACTTTTAGAACATCGTAATTGTATTTGTCCAGATAAAATTGAATCATTTTAATGGTAAATTCCTTAAGCGTTACATCCTTCAGCATAAATTCTGAAATCACATTCTGAGAAGTGACATTTAAATGTTCGGCATCAATATCACTCTCTTCTGCCATTACACAAGCCAGATCAATTACTGACTTAAGCTCTCTTACATTTCCCGGAAAGGCATGACCCAATAATTTCTTTTTCCCTTCTGTGGTTAATGTCTTTTTAGGTAGTCCATTCTCTTTACAAAAAGAATCCATGAAAAACTTTGCAATAATCAATACATCATTTTCTCTTTCGCGCAGAGGTGGAAGGTGAATTGGTAAACCCAATATTCTATAGTAGAGATCTTCTCTAAAAGTTCCGTTTTTAACCATTTCCAATAGGTTCCGATGAGTTGCAACAATAATTCTCGAATCAATCTTTACCACCTCATTACTTCCTATTCTTACAATTTCTTTTTCTTGTAGGGTTCGAAGCAGTTTTGCCTGCATATTAATGTCCATTTCTCCAATTTCGTCCAGAAACAATGTGCCTTTGGAAGCTTCTTCAAACTTTCCTATTCTTCTGGTAATGGCTCCGGTAAATGCTCCCTTTTCATGGCCAAAAAGTTCACTTTCAACCAAATCTTTAGGTATAGCTGCTAAATTGACCGCAACAAATTGCTGCGTTTTCCTTGTAGAATTATAATGAATTGATTTGGCGACAAGTTCTTTACCCGTGCCGGTTTCTCCAGTCACCGAAACGGTAATATTAGTTTTTGCCGCCTTTTCCATCATGCTAAAAACACGCTGAATTACAGGGCTGCTTCCAATAATGGCATTACTAAAATCGTACTTTCGACTTACTTCTTCTTTGAGCGTTTCTATCTCCTGCTTAAGCTCAATATTCTCCCGCATGTTGTTGATGGTATTCCAAAGACGCTCTTTGGTATCTTCATCTTTAACAAGATAATCGCTAGCACCTTTTTTAACCAAATCAAGTGCAACTTTGATGTCCTCTTGTCCACTAATGACAATGACACGGGTTTCAGGACTCGTTTCCTTGATCTGCTTAAGTAACTGATCGCCATTCATATCAGGCAAAGAATAGTCCAGCGTAACTACATCTGGACGTTCATGCAGTTTTGCTAGAAACGATTTTGCAGTATCAAACTTCTGGATAGCATAGTCGGGATTAAGAGACAAGTAGTATTCCAGCATTGAGCTGTACCACAGATCATCCTCTACGATGAATATTTTAAATGCTTGAGAGTTCTT